>JAFPVA010000279.1 GCA_017413105.1 Butyrivibrio sp.
AGGGGGACCTACGCATGAAGAAGATCTACGTACTGGACACCAACGTTTTGATTCAGGCACCGCATGCATTAAAGTGCTTTGAAGACAACGAGGTCGTTCTTCCGCTGGTAGTCTTGGAGGAACTTGACTCACACAAGAGAGATGAGGGTGAGCGAGGCGCCAATGTGCGAGAAGCTATCAGGATTTTGGAACAGCTTCGTGGAACCGGGGATTTAGTTAAGGGTATCAACCTGGATAATGGAGGATATCTGCGGGTTGAGAAGAACTTCAAGGATGTTGAGCTTCCCAAGGACATGTCAGAGTACAAATCTGACAACAGAATTCTTAAGGTCTGTAAGGGGCTTAGGGATACTAGTAAGGAACAGGTAATTCTTGTAACCAAGGATATTCTGATGCGCATCAAGGCACAGATCCTGGGAGTGAAATCTGAGGACTTTACGACTGAGCAGGTGGCAGGTGAGGGCGAGCAGTACAGCGGCCGAATCGATGTCTATGCTCCCGAAGAAATCTTCAAGGATTTCAAGAAAAAGGGAATTCCTGTAGATAAGGTGTATTGCTGTGATGACAATGGCAAGCAGTATGCGCCTGAGCTTTATGAAAATGAGTTTGTAGTAGTAAGAGCTGATCAGTCCACAAACAAGACCCAAATGGGGCGAGTTTGCGGTGGCTTTATCAAGAAGCTTGAGTATGAAAAGAGCCAGCCCTACGGAGTAAAGCCGAGAAACGCAGGACAGTACTTCCTTCAGGAGGCACTTATGCAGCCGGCTGAGATAGCTCCTTTGGTTATTGTAAAAGGTATGGCAGGAACCGCCAAAACCTTCTATTCTTTGGCGGTAGGTCTTGAAAAGATGATCAACAGACCTACCGGTGAGTACAGAAGAATTCTGGTGTGCAGACCAAACTCCCAGTTTGATGACGACATCGGATTTTTGCCCGGTGATGAGCAGGAGAAGATTTCTCCTCTTATGAGACCAATCATAGATAACCTTGAGCAGCTGATTGACTCCAACGAGGAAGAGCGCTACAAGGATGAAAAAGAGCTTCAGGGCAAGACAGATGAGGTCTTTGAAAGAGGAATTGTTCAGTGCGAGGCACTTAACTTTATCAGAGGACGTTCAATCCTCAAGACCTATCTCATTATTGACGAGGCCCAGAATATGACGCCTACTCAGGCTAAGGGTATCATCACCAGAGCAGGAAAGGACACAAAGATAATTCTTCTTGGTGATCCTAACCAGATTGACAGACCGTTCCTTGATGAAAGGACCAATGGTCTTTCCTATGCATCTGAGCACATGAAGGGAAGTCCTCTTGCCTGGCAGATCACACTTTCTGCTTCTGAGTGCGAGAGAAGTAAGCTGGCTATGGATGCCATCGGCAGGATGAAGGATAAAGAAGATTTTTAAAGTGAATATGTAAATATGAATTTGACGGGATCATATCGCCATGATATGGTCCCGTTTTTTGCACAACTCATAGGTTAAGATAGGGAACCAAATATCAAGGATAAAAACATAATCTTTTGGTAATACTCATTCCCAACGGCGAGAAATAGAATGGATAGTCAATCCCATATCAAGGACACGTGCTCAAATTTTTGATAGTATCTATTGGTTGCTGGATAGTGAACCCCATATCAAGGACATGTGTTCATGTTTATGGCAGTGTTTATGGCAGTATCTATCGTCAATGCTGATGTTGAATATGCGTCCCTATATCCGTTTCCTTCAAAAAAGATGTCGTGATTTTTTTTGCCTACGTCTTTTTGACGAATTTCATGGAAAAAGATGCATAGAATTAGGGTTTGAGCTCGAATTCAAGGCTAATGTTACTGCTAAAAATCTAAAAATTTGATTTTGGCAGTAATATTAGCTGATGAAAAATTGACATCATGCAAAAATTTGCGATTCACTGCAGCTTAAAATGCAAAAATGAAGATAAAGACGTCGAGTAATTTTATTTTGGTATCTATAATCTGAAAAACGCTAAAAAAGACGCAATCATCGCCATAAAACGACTAGTGAATCTCTTATCACTGTGAGTATAGAGACCAAAGTATGAGTTCTTGGATGTGATTACAGAAATCCGCACTAGCTGCGGGTTTCGTGAGAACATGATTCAAGAGTCAACCAAGCCCTGCGACGTTAGTCGCCTTCAAATGGCTTGGTTGATACATTCTTGGATTTTATATCCAAGAATGTATGGATTTCTGACTTATACTACTAATCATGTAGTGGACGGATTTAGTTCGACTTTTAGCCAAGCTAATAATTTTAGTTATATCCCCCGGATACCTTTAATGGTTATTCGGGAGGGCTTTTTCTGTTAGACCCAAGAGTCTACCGTCGGGTAATAGTTATTCGTGAGGATTTCTGTCGTGGTAAACTAAATTTGGACAATTTACCGCATTTGGAGAAAGTTGCATCATCTAGCAGATTTGAATCTCCGTCCAAAGAATATTTTTATAATTTGTTATAGTACAACCGAACTAATGTTTGATATAATGAATCTAATATTTGTTTTGATTGGGAGCTATTATGGAAGAGTTATTGGATAAACTTAATGAATCGCAGAAAGAAGCTGTTACAAGTACTGAAGGCTACGTAAGAGTAATTGCCGGAGCCGGAAGTGGCAAGACAAGGGCTCTTTCATATAGATTTGCTTATCTTGTAAATGCGCTGGGAATTATGCCGGGGCATATTCTTTGCGTTACATTTACCAATAAATCTGCCAATGAAATGAGGCAGAGAATACATCTTTTGACAGGAGATAATGACACCGGTTATATCAATACCTTCCATGGATTCTGCGTTTCTGTATTGCAGGAAGATTCTCATGCTCTACAATATCCTAAGAGTTTCCTGGTTCTGGATAATTCAGATATAGATGACATCCTCAAGATTATTTATGAGGAAAGAGGACTGTCATTACGAGACAAGACCTTTAGCTCTGCCAGGGATATGTTTGAAATGCGTAAATGCAAAAATGAACCGGAGTACTACCTTGACATGCTGAACATGTCGGTAGATGCCCTTAAGGAAAAGTACGACAAGGCAGAAAATGTGGATGATATCCTGTTTTATGGATACCTTTATCAGGAAAAGAAATGTTTTGGCCTTGATTACAATGATCTCATTAAGTTTACGCTCTATATGTTTAATGAGCGTGCGGATATCAAGCTTAAGTGGCAAAAGAGGCTTGAATATATCATGATAGATGAGTTTCAGGATATTGACGGCCTTCAGTATGAGCTGATGGATGTGCTTTCTGCTTACCACAGGAATCTCTTTATTGTGGGCGATCCGGACCAGACAATCTATACCTGGAGAGGTGCCAGTGTTGGATATTTACTGGACTTTGAGCGGGAGCATCCGAATCTTAAGACGATTTACATGAACGATAATTACAGGTCAACTCCCCAGATACTCTCGGCATGCAATAGCTTAATAGACAAGAATACACACAGGCTCAAAAAAAATCTTGTATCCATGAAAAAAGATGGTCAAAGTGTGCTATGTCATCTTGCCCCCAATACAGCTGATGAAGCAGACTGGATTACAGGTCAGATGCTTGTACTAAAAGGCCTGGGCGTTCCATATAAGGATATGGCGGTTCTTTACAGAGCGCACTATGTCACCAGAACAATTGAAACTGGTCTGCTAAAAGAAAAAGTCCCCTATACCATTTATTCCGGAGTTCAGTTTTACGGACGCATGGAGATAAAGGACGCACTGTGTTACCTTAGAATGATCCTGTACAGGGATGACATTTCATTTAGACGTATCGTAAATGTTCCTAAGAGAAATCTTGGAAAAAGAAGAATGGCTTTCCTGGAAGAATACTCCAGAGAAAAAGGCTGTTCTTTGTACATGGCTCTTTACGAAAATCTTGAAAATGAGAATATCAAAGGCACAAAGGCTAAAGAGTTTATTCATATCATAGAGAAATACGCTGATAGCTACGAGGGCATGCCTGTATCGGAGCTTCTTACAAAAGTGCTTGAGGATACCGGTTATGAGCAGATGCTTCGCACAGAGGGTGCACAGGATAGATTGGATAATCTAGCAGAACTCAAACAGTCCATCTTTGAATATGAGACCACCTGTGGTGAGGAAGTTGGACTTGAAGACTATCTAAGGCACATAGCGCTGTTTACTAATGCTGATTCTGATATAGAGGGAAGTGATAAGGTCAGGCTCATGACTGTTCATGCCGCGAAAGGTCTCGAGTTTCCATATGTTTTCCTGTGTGGTATGAACGAAGGAATCTTTCCCTCCAAAAAAATCCATACTCTTGAAGCTATGGAGGAAGAGCGAAGACTTGCTTTTGTTGCTATGACCAGAGCCAAGGAAAGACTTTTTATCTCTGAAGCGGGCGGTCAGACATTTGAGGGAATACCAAGGTACCCGTCAAGATTCATTATGGATATTGATAGAAATCTTTTGGAATTTACCGAGACTCCTTCAGAAGAGATGATGAATGCAGTCAGTAAATATATAGAGAATGACAGCAGACATCTTAAGGGAGCGGAAAAGCTAAATCTTTTGGAAAAAGGTCAGAGAGTAGAACATGCAATTCTTGGAGCCGGAACTATCCTTGATATCAATATGGAAGAGGAGAGCTATCTGGTTCAATTTGACGGAATGGCGACACCCAGACAGATTGCCATGAAGGTAAAACTGAAAGCGCTAGATTGTGGCTTTTGACAGTAACTGTTCAGACAGAAATGCGCACTAAACTGCGCATTTCGTGAGAACTTGATGCAAGAGTGAGCGCATTCCTTCGACGAAGTCGAATTGGAATGAATGCGCGAATTCGTTACTGGAGCGAGCTGCATGCGAGTGAACAGTAACTTTTGACAAGTTAGATTTCTTATAACTATCTTGTAGACTACCCTGCAATTTATCCAGAGAAAAGAAATAGCGGTATCGGAAGCATGCTGATAAAGCTTCTTTCAGAGTATATAGATGGAGCGGGAAGCATTATTATAGAAGTGGAAGATCCTGACTATGCAGAGGACGATGAAGAGAGGAAACTCAGGACCAGACGCATTGGATTTTATTTTCGCAACGGCTGTTTTGATACCGGAGTAAGAGTCAGATGCTTTGGTGTGGTATTTATCCTACTTAAGATGGGGAATACAGAACTTGAAAAGCAGGAATGCTGGGAGATGTATTCCTCTTTTTACAGAGCTGTACTTCCAAAGGATATGTATGATGAGAATATAGAATTATTAGGGTATACGGACGAAAACACGTAAAGAGACATCCGATCTGAAAAATCAGTCGGCGTAGGTCTGTCGTATATTATCAATTTCTGCATAGTTCTTTTCAAAAACATCTACAACAGAAGGAGAGAACTGACGACCTTTCTGATTTATGATCTCAGCCTTGGCATCCTCAGGATTCCAGGGCTCTTTATATGAACGCCTGCTGGTAAGGGCATCATACACGTCTGCAACGGCAACTATCTGGGCAACTAAAGATATTTCATCGCCCTTAAGACCTCTAGGATAGCCGGTTCCGTCCCATTTCTCATGGTGTTCGTAGGCAATGGACCTGGCCATGGTCATGATTTCTCCCTGGTTGTGAGACAGCAGATTTTCTCCATAGGTGGAATGAGTTTTGATTATTTCATATTCTTCAGGAGTAAGTTTCCCCGGCTTTTCTATGATTTCGTTGGGAATCATCAATTTGCCGATGTCGTGCATCATGGAAGCAATCTTTATGTAGCTGACATCGTCCTCGTTTTCTAATAGCGGTTTTGCTAAAATCGCAGTGTATTCTGAAACGCGTCTGATGTGCTGACCGGTCTCACCGGATTTTGCTTCTGATATAGTCGCAAAATCACGGATGATGTCACTCTGGTTGTCCTGGAATTTTTTCATGTATTCGATTTTGTGGTCATGCTCTTTGGAGACTATGACATTTAGCTTGGAAAAGCTGGCGGCAAACAGGCAGCATACCACAAGAAGCATATCGAGCCAGATTTTTTGAACGTTGAGAGTACCAATCTGCAACTCGTCAAAAAAGAAATAGGCTCCATAACATATATCCATCAGAGCAAGGAGCATGAGATTGTAGAGAAGGACTGGCCACCATTTAAGAGAATCTATATGCTGGGAAATGTACATAACATCGCTTGAATGCACCAAGACAAGTATGATGAGAGCTATGACATAAACTATTATGTAACTGATGGCATTTGTGGAGAGGATGAGCGCAAACCTGTCCTGAAGAGTAAATTCAATGTACATGGTGGCTGCGATTGCCATGTTCTCGCCTATTATTTTTGAAAAAATGTAGATCGGTAAAATCAGTGATGCAAAGTCGCAGAGGATACTGAAGGCTATGAAAACAATGTTTGCAGTGGAAGAATTAAAGGAAAACAGACGCTGAATGATAAACGTATTAACCGTATGGTTCAGTATTTCAGCAATCATCGAAATAATAGGGCTGGAAACGAAAAAAAGTATGAATCCACGCTTTATCTGCTCTTTAATACTATATCTGTCCTTAATAACATTAAGAGAAAAGAGTACAAATAATAGCGATACTATAAATCTTGGCCAATAATAATTTGCTAAAACGTAGAGCATATTATCCTCGCTTTACTTTTTTTACACATACTTCTCTATACTAATTGTAGCAACGGAATATGAAATGCGTATTAACGATTTATTATTTTTTTATGCCATGATATATAGTATCATGAAATAATAAAGAGAAGGGGAAATATGTGATGAAGCTAAAGAAAATAAACGCAGTGATCTCACTTTTGACAGTTCTTTTTTTACTGGCTCATATTGTATATAACGCATTTTGCTACCTGACTATGTACTACAATCCTGTACTTAAGATAGTATTTAGCGTGCCGTTTATGTTTGCGGTGATGATCCATGCAGTACTTGGCATGCTGTCGGTATTTCTCTTGAGTGATGGTACTGCTTTAGCTGATTATCCCGGGCTGAACCGGAAAACGGTTCTCCAGAGAGTGACTGCAGCACTTTTCTTTCCGCTCTTAATGCTTCATGTAAAGGTTTTTGAATTTTATTCATTTGCTTCGGGAGCAGGGAATTATATATTATTCTTTCTGATTCTGGCAGCCGATATCCTCTTTTACCTTATCGCTGCTCTTCATGTGTCGGTGTCCATATCGAGGGCATTTATCACCCTTGGAATCCTTTCGTCAAAAGAAATACAGGAAAAAATTGACCGTGCAGCCATCGTTACTGCACTTAGTATTGTGATCATTGCGGCTGTTATCATTGTAAAAGGACTGATTTTTATGTTTTTAAAATGAGGGGCGTATGAAAGACGTTTGTGTTATTGGTGCCGGAATAGCAGGAATGACTGCGGCTGTAAAGTGTGCAGAAAAAGGAATCAGGGTTACTCTTGTATCACCTGCACCTTCTGAGCGGGCCCAGTCTGTCATGGCCATGGGAGGCATAAACGCTGTAACCACGTACTGTGAAGAGGGCGACAGCGTGGATTGTCACGCAAAGGATACGTTGAAAGGCGGATGCTTTATTGCAGGAGATGACGCAGTAAGAGGTCTGTGCAGCCATGCAGGAGAAATCCTTGATTACCTTGAGAGCATTGGGACAGTTTTTTCAGTTGACGAGAAGGGCCGTCCTGATAGGCGCGCCTTTGGTGGTCAGTCTCACAAAAGGACATATTTTTGTGGATCGTCTACGGGAAAACAGATAGTGTCTGCTCTTGTCATGGAAGTAAGACGCTATGAGGCGATGGGGCTTATAGTACGAAGGCTTTTTACGAATTTCTACTCGGCCCTTATTTGGGATGGTGTCTGTTACGGAGCTGTTTTATTTGACGAAAAAACAAATCGTCCGGAGATAGTTTATGCCGATGCTCTGGTAATTGCCAGTGGCGGCCTGAACACTCTTTTTGGAAAAACCACAGGCGCTGTACAGGGCGGTAGCTATGTTACAGGCAAGCTCTTCATGCAGGGCGTGGAACTTAAGAACCTTGAATTCATTCAGTACCATCCAACTACCTTGGAAACGTACCAGAAGAAAATGCTCATTTCTGAGGCAGTTAGAGGTGAGGGCGGCCGGCTGTTTTACAAAGATGATTCGGGAAATCCTGTATACTTTATGGAAGGTAAGTATGGTCTAAAAGGAAATCTTCAGACCAGAGATGTAGTTGCCAGAGAAATATATAATACGGGGAAAGAGGTATTTCTGGACATCTCTTTTCTGGACCAGAAGCTTATCCATGAGAGGCTTTCGGAGGTCTATGATGTCTGCATGAAGTATCGTGGCATTGACATCACCAAAGAGCCGATTCCGGTTACCCCTTCAGTTCACTTTTTTATGGGGGGAATTGCAGTAAAAAATAATCACGAAACAAATATCAGAAATCTTTTTGCTGTTGGCGAAGCAGCATCAATATATCACGGTGCAAACAGGCTTGGAGGGAATTCTCTTTTGGCGGCAATTTACAGTGGGAGAGTGGCTGCAGATGAAATTGCATCGAGAGAAAGCGCAGGAGTAAGACCAGATTTTTCAAAAGAACTATTGGAGACAGAAAAGACCATTAGAAGATCCGGAAGTGACGACAGTTCTTTTCCCGTAATGTATGTGAGGGATATGGTTGCTGAAGTTATGCTTAAAAATCTTGGGATTGTCAGAAATAAAGAGAGTCTTGAGGAAGGCTTGGAGTCCCTTGAATTTTACAGGTCTGCAGCTGAAAGAATCAGATATGATGCCAGTGTCCAGGCTTTTTATAATTACAGTCTCATGGGTGTGATTACTCTGGGGAAAGCTGTCATGGAGTCAGCTCTTTTTAGAAAGGAGAGCAGGGGCGCTCATTACAGGAGCGATTATCCGGAGCAGGAAGACGACTTTGGCTATTCCAGCATCATCAGATATTGTGGTGATAAGCTTGAAATACGATATGACAGGAAAAGAGAATATGAGAGTTAAGATTCTTAGACAAAAGGCTCCTGATACCGATCCATACTGGGAGCAATTTGAATATGACGGCCCCATGGAAAACTCTGTGGCGGGGGTTATAGATTACCTGAATTACAACGATGATATAAGGACTATTGACGGAAAAAGTACCGGGAGAATAATCTGGGACTGTGCCTGTTTGCAGGGAGTGTGCGGCGCCTGTGCCATGGTCATCAACGGGAGACCTTCCCTTGCCTGTGAAACTTTTTTGAAGAATCTGAAGGGAAAAGAACTGGTTCTTCAACCACTCAAAAAATTTCCTGTTATAAGGGATCTTTCTGTGGACAGATCTGTAATCCAGGATAATCTTACAAAGGCGAATGTCTATATTGACAGCTACCAAGGGGCAGATGCCAGGGAACACGGACGGCAATACCTAGTGGCAAAATGCCTTAAGTGCGGGCTCTGTCTTGAAGTCTGCCCTAATTATGTAAGCGGCAGGTCTTTCTATGGGGCTGTTTTTGCAAATGACTGTTATCTGGTATCCGGCAGAAATAGTGACAAAAGTAAGAAAATAGGTGATATTTATAACAGATACTTTGCCGGAGGCTGTTCAAAAGCGCTATCCTGCATGGAGGTCTGTCCTATGAGCATTCCAACCATTGCATCCATTGCAAAAATGAACAGTAGCAGGTGATGTACAGAAAGGGAGGTAAACTGATGAATATAGTTGTATATCTGGGGTCAAGCTCAGGAAACAATGAGCATTTTAAAGAAGCAGCAAAAAAACTTGGCACTTGGATTGGAGAAAACGGAAATACTCTTGTTTATGGTGGGGCAAATGCAGGACTTATGGGAGCTGTTGCAAATGCTACTCTGGAAGCCGGTGGGAAGGTTATAGGTGTACTTCCAGATATAGCTGCAATACAGAACAGAAAGCACAAAGGGCTTACGGAATACATCGAGACTTCGTCCATGGCCGAAAGGAAAGCCAAAATGATAGAACTTGCAGATGCATTTGTGGCTCTTCCCGGTGGAATCGGAACTATAGATGAGATAACGGATGTACTGTCTTTATCAAGTCTTGATGTGGTAACTTGTCCAATAGTTCTTTATAATACGGATGGCTACTATGAACCATTCAGGACACTGATTAGAAATATCATCGAGAACGGACTTGGAAGAAAAGAATACTTTGAAAGAGCTCTTTTCTCAGATGATATGAATGAAATTGCGGAATTTTTAAGTAGTAGGGGAAAAAAATGAAAAGACTAATTGCATTCATCCGGATGCATTTACTTATTGACAATATTTTTCATTTGTATTATCATCAAGTTAGCAAATGCTAACAAAACAATCATTATACTATCAATAATACCAAAAATGAAAAAATAATTAAATTGAATAAAATCTCTTATTGACAAGCCTTTTCAGTTAGATTACACTAACGTACGGTTAGCAGAAAGCAACAGCAAGTTGCTTATTTTTTAATGGTATAGTTAGAAAATGCTAACATGTTTTATTTGATTACAGTAAAACAAAGAAAGAGAGGTACGCATGATGCCTTTGACTATGGCTGATGTAGGTTCAATTGTTAGTATCAAGAAGATTTCAGGAAATGACGAGGTTAAACAGCACCTTGCTGAACTTGGTTTTGTAGTTAATGAGGAAGTTGGTGTTGTTAATAAGAATGGCGGCAACATGATCATCAATGTTAAGAACAGTCGTATAGCACTGGATAAGACACTGGCAAACAGGATTTATGTATGACGTTATGCTGATATTTGCAACGTGTCTATTTGCGTCATCGGTAAGAGGGAAAACTGTTACTGTTCACTCGCATGCAGCTCGCTCCAGTAACCAATTCGCGCATTCATTCCATATCGACTTCGTCGAAGGAATGCGCTCACTCCTGCATCAAGTTCTCACGAAATGCGCAGCTTAGTGCGAATTTCTGTCTGAACAGTAACGGAAAACTTACTTTTGACTCTTACTTCAAATATATAAAAAGTAGAAAAAGGGAGAAATCTGATGAAGACTTTAAGAGATGTTGAGATTGGACAGTCAGCGGTTGTTAAGAAGCTGCATGGGGAAGGACCGACAAGAAGACGTATCATGGATATGGGCATCACAAAGGGCGCCGATGTTTATGTGAGGAAAGTGGCGCCACTTGGAGATCCTATCGAGCTTACAGTAAGAGGATACGAGCTTTCAGTACGTAAGGCTGATGCAGAATTTGTTGAGGTTGAGTAAATATATTATTTGCAGTTTTGTTAACTGCTTATTAGGAGGAAATTATGGGAATCAAGATTGCTTTAGCAGGTAATCCAAACAGTGGTAAGACCACATTATTTAACGAACTGACAGGTTCCAGGCAGTATGTTGGTAACTGGCCGGGAGTTACTGTTGAAAAGAAAGAGGGAAAACTTAAGGCTGCTGAATATAAGGATGTTGTTATTCAGGATCTTCCCGGTATCTATTCTCTTTCTCCATATACATTAGAGGAAGTTGTTTCCCGTACATATCTTGTAACAGAGAAGCCGGATGCCATCATTAATATTGTAGATGGAACAAACATCGAGCGTAATCTTTATCTTACAACTCAGCTTCTTGAGCTTAATATTCCAATGGTAATTGCTCTTAACATGATGGATCTTGTTCGTAAAAACGGCGATAAGATTGATGTTAAAGCTCTTTCAGAAGCTCTTGGCTGCGAAGTGGTTGAGCTCTCTGCTTTAAAAGGAGAGGGAACCGACAGTCTTATTAAAAAGGCAGTAACGTTAGCAAAAACTAACAATATTTCAGGAAGAAGTAGTGCACTTACAGGTGAAGTAAAGACAGCTATTGAAAGCATTGAGGAAATCCTTAAGGGACAGGCAGATGAAAAATTCCTTAGATGGAATGCTATAAAAGCTTTCGAGCGTGATGAAAAGGCTGTGGCTGCTCTTAATCTTTCTGCTGATAAGAAATCTAAGATTGAAGAGATCATAAAAGAGGCAGAAACGAATCTGGATGATGATTCAGAGTCAATCATCACAAATGAGAGATACAACTACATTACAGATATTACAGCTAAAACTGTTAAAAAAGGCAGAGCTAAGGGTGAACTTTCTGTTTCCGATAAGATTGACAGAGTAGTAACTAACAGAATTCTTGGTCTTCCAATCTTTGCAGCAATTATGTTCTTCATCTATGCAATCGCAATGGGTGGATGGAGTATTTCATTTGGTACCAGGGCGACAGATTTTGCAAATGATGTGATCTTTGGCGAGTGGGTTCCGGGATTCTTTGATACAATTCTTGGATTCTTGCATGTTGAAGAAGGAACAGTTCTTTATGGACTTATTCAGGATGGTATTGTAGCAGGTGTTGGCGCAGTCCTGGGATTTGTACCTCAGATGCTTGTATTGTTCTTCCTTCTGTCAATCCTTGAGGACGTTGGATATATGGCAAGAGTTGCGTTCGTAATGGACCGTATCTTCCGTCAGTTCGGTCTTTCAGGAAAGTCCTTTATCCCTTGCCTTGTTGCTACAGGCTGTGGAGTTCCCGGTGTTATGGCAAGCCGTACCATTGAGAATGAACGTGACAGAAAGATGACCATCATGACAACCACATTCATGCCATGCGGTGCTAAGCTTCCTATCATTGGACTTATTGCCGGTGCAATATTTGGTGGTTCACCTCTTATTGCTGCTTCAGCTTACTTTATCGGCATTGGATCTATTATCCTTTCTGGAATCATTTTAAAGAAGTTTAAGGCCTTCGCAGGAATGCCTGCACCATTCGTTATGGAGCTTCCTGCTTACCACATCCCTTCATGGGTTGGCGTTTTAAGAGCAACCTGGGAGAGAGGCTGGTCATTTATTAAGAGAGCCGGTTCAGTAATCGTAGTAGCATCAGTTATTATCTGGTTCCTTTCAGCATTTGGAATTGTAAATGGAAAATTTGGACTTGTTGACAACTTATTTGAGGATGAGACACTTATAACAGATGAGTACGTTACTGAACTTGCTGACAAGATGAACATAGAGGAAGACGAAGTGAATCCTATGGATGCTTCACTTCTTGCCGGTATTGGTAATACTTTCTCATTCGTATTCAGACCTCTTGGCTTTGGTAACTGGAAGCCGGCTGTAGCAACTGTTACAGGACTTGTGGCAAAAGAAAATGTTGTTGGTACTTTTGGTGTGCTATATAATTATGACGATGAAGCTGAGGAACTTGAGGAAAACGGTGATCAGATCTGGGACAGAGTTGCAGCTGATTACACGCCTATCGCAGCCTTTGCATTCATGATCTTTAACCTTCTGTGTGCTCCATGCTTTGCAGCAATCGGTGCCATCAAGCGTGAGATGAACAACGCAAAGTGGACCTGGGCTGCAATTGGATATATGACCGGGTGGGCTTATGTTCTTGCACTTATCGTATATAATGTTGGCGGTTTGATTGTTGGGGAAGTAGCATTTGGAATTGGTACTATTGTTGGATTTATTGCTCTTGGAGCTCTTTTGTACCTTATCTTCAGAAAAGGATATGTAGCAGGAGAGGAAGACAAGAATCTCAATGCGGTAAGTGCCCACGCTTAAGGTTTTGCTTTTTGGAAAGGGGTGATCTACATGCCACCTATTATTGGAAATGCTATAGTTATTGCAATTCTCTGTGTCATTTTATTCTTTGCCGGAAGAGCTTTTATCAATACGATAAAGAATGAAATATCAGGAAAAGGATGTTCAGGCTGTTCGGGAAACTGCTCCTGTTCAAAATGTAATAACGCAAGAAAATAAGAACTTTGAAAGCTGCTGTACGGAGTATCCCATGGTCTCTGGAGCGCAAATATGAAGAATGTTGTACAGATAAAAGATAAGATATAATACAAGACCACCTTTTGGAAAAAACCATCAGGTGGTCTTTTTTCTGATAGCTTTTGCAAAAAAGATAAGAATATCTTATCTTATTCTTGTAACCATGATTTTCTGGTGTGGAAACATTTTTATCTATGGAGTAATAAATCTATAATGAGCGAATATAGAGAACTGACATATCCGGTCAAAGAGGCAGATGGTAAGCTAACAGCCGGTGATATCATGAGGGATTTGCTGCATTTGTCCAGCCGGGAGGTGAGCAGGTGCAAGCAGTTTGAGGACGGCGTCATGGCAAAGCGCAGCCCAAAGATAGCTTTTCCTGACACAGAACAATGTGACAAAACGGGCGCTTATGAAGCAGTCCGGCTTATTGATGAACTTGCTCCCGGCGATACCCTGATTGTCCGCATCTACGAGGATAACGATAATGCGGGGGATATAGTTCCAACCTACGGCCCCATAGATATCGTATATGAAGATGAAGATCTTATTGTTTTAAATAAAGAAGGGGATGTGGTGATTCATCCATCCTATGCTCATTATACGGATTCCCTCAGCAATCTCCTGGCGGGCTACTATGAAAAGACCGGGCAGAAGCATGTCATCCGGACCATAGGCCGTCTTGACCGTGAAACCTCCGGCCTTGTCATATTTGCCAAGAACAGGCACAGTGCAGCTCTTTTATCCAAGCAGACTGAGAATATGTCCAGAAGAAAAGAGTATCTTGCCATCTGCAGCGGAGTTTTTGATAAGAAGGAAGGCATGGTTGATGCACCTATAAGACGGCGCCCTGATGAGAGGATGATCCGTGAAGTTCATCCTGAGGGAAAAAGAGCTGTTACACATTTCAAAGTAGAGCAGCAATATGAGGATTATGCTCTGGTACGGCTAATCCTTGACACCGGCAGGACCCACCAGATCCGCGTCCACATGTCTCATATCGGCCATCCTCTTTTGGGGGACAACTTTTATGGAAAAGAAATTGCTGACAATCATGGGCTTACAAGGGCTGCACTACATGCGGTAAGACTCGAATTTCAGCAGCCGATAACTTGTGATACAATAAATGTAGAGGCTCAGTTGCCTTCTGATATGCAAAAGCTTCTTTGAATTACGACAGGAACAAATAAATCAGAGATTCGGATTGCTTTTATAGGTATTGTCATGACATATTTCACCTGCTTTTTTCTTGATAATGAAAAAGACATTATCGTTGATCTTTACAAGGACCTGAACAGGCTTTACTATGTTCTTTCGACCCCGAACCATCACACGGGAAACCTTATAAAAAATCTGGCAAGGATATGTGAACTGCCGCTGTCAGAGGCAGATAACGGCATGCTTGTAATAAAGGGCGAAGTTCCCTGCTTTATCAATGCAAATAATGAAGAAATCTATCTCTTTTACCTTGGGAAAAGAAAAGTTGCCGATATCTACCCTGACGGGAGGGTGGAGAGAAAGGCTGCGATTCCGGCTATCTCCAAGACTCTCATGAGCCAGACCAAGGACTACAAGCTTGATATTGGAAAGACTATCTTCAAGACCTATATTCCCAAAAATCTTAAGTTCCGTTCGGACCTTCATACTCACATGAACGGCAATCTTCCGGCGGATGTGCTGATCGCACTGGGAATTTGTCATCAGATAAGATACCCACTTTATTATGTAAAAAAACTGGACCTGAAGCTCACTGAAGAACAGTGGCTTAAGGTTTATGCCCAGAGGGAAAAGGTCGCAAGGCAGTTTATCAGTTCTGACCTTAAGGGCAAATACCTTGATAGAAAGATAAACGATAATACCTTTATTAATTTTGCGGACCTTATACTTAACAATCTTGATAACGCAGAACTTAACATAGTTAAGATCCGCGGCTCTTTAGGCATCATAAAGGATGGACAGGCGGTTTTCACAAATCTTGAGAAAGTCTATATTTACCGCTATATCTTTGCCAAGGGAAAAGAGTCTGAGGAAAAGATACCGCTTTCCAATGTGATGCAGATACCGGATGAGGATGTGAGAAACACACTTCTTTTGATGCTAAAGGACAGAGAAAATCCGGATTATCATGATAACACTATTTTCCAGGATAAGCTTCTATGGATTGCGAGATGCTATAAGAGGCAGGGCGTTGAATACGCTGAGATAAGCGATACGACTCTGGTAAAAAAATATGAATCCATCGAGATGCTTCGGCAGGTTCATGAGGTTATGCCGAAAATCTACAGAGATACCGGTGTTATGATACGGTTCCTTGCGGCAATCAGAAGGATTCCGCTGACAATTATCAAGGATGCGGTTACTCCGGAGAACTATCTTGAGCAGAACCTTGAAGTTTTAAGGGCTACAGCCTTTGATCCTTACGTGGCAGGCGTTGATTTTGTAGGAGAAGAGATAAATGATATCAAGACCCTTGAGCCTGTATTCAAGGAACTTGTGAAGTTTGCGGCCATTGACCCAAGCTTTGTTATCCGTGTCCATGCAGGAGAAAATGACAGCCAGAAGGATAATATTGCCCACAGCATCATGTGCGTGAAAAACAATCTCCTTCCGGGACAGAAGATGCCAAGGATCCGCTTGGGACATGGTCTTTATACCTATTCCTTAAGTTCTAAGAAGGGAAGAGAGGTCTTAAAATCATTAAAGGAAAATAATGTGGTGCTGGAATTCCAGCTCACTAGCAACGTAAGGCTTAATAATCTTAATTCACTGGATAAGCACCCGATTAAGCAGTACTTAAAGCATGGGATAAAATGCGTTCAGGGAACTGACGGGGCTGCTTTGTACGGCACAAATTCCATTGATGAGCAGCTTTCGCTGATGACTCTTTTGGAGCTTTCTGACCAGGACATAAAACTTATGAAGGATACGGAAAGCTTTATAATAGAGGAAAGCCAGAGAGCGTATTCTGAAAAGAAATCATCCTTCAGTAAGCTCATTGGCGACAGGGATATGGAAGATGTGCTTTTGGAAAAGATGAAGGCTGTGAAGATTTCCAAAAAGATATCCGGTGCCCATAAGAAATTTGATGCTAACGCCGAACTCAAGAACCAGATAGAAGAGATAACCTGGGACAGATTCCCGGTGGTACTTCTGGGAGGCAGCTTTAATACTGAGAACAGGGCAACCCGTGTTACAAAAGAAGGGACCGTACATATAGAAAAACTCATGGATTTCCTTGATCCGGAGGAAGTAAGCTTTGTGATAGGTCATAAGCTTTCCGGCTATGAGAAGTATCTTCTTGAGCATAATCGCAAGAAATTCAGGATCTATGCCATAGTTCCTTCGCTGGTTTCACAAAAGGAAATAGAAGCTCTGAAAAAAGCAGGCGTTTATATAAGGGTTTCTACTGAATCCGAAGGAATGGGAATTTACAAGAGCTTTAACTATGAGATATTTGAGAGAAGACCCTCACTGGTGGTGGCATTTGATGGAAACAGCGCTGCTGCGAATCTCATTCAGGAAGCAAGAAACGGAAAAGGAAAGGCGGGAATCTGTGTCTTTAGCCATTCCAGGACTTTGAGGCAAAAGGCTGCGTCACTTAAGGGATATGTTCATTTCTTTGACGAAAATAATGACCTTATAGAAATTCTCAAAGAATATCAAAAGGAACTCCCTGATAGTATGAATGCTTCAAGTGTTCAGTGAGCTCCCTTTGATTATAGTGTTTTTTCCAAAACGATTATCAAGTTCTTCAGTCATCTTATCCAGCTTCTTTTGCCGGTCATTATCTGCGGAAGGGGCTGGATTTATTATGTCATCGAATAGATTAAGCTGCTGGTAGGAACCATCGTCAAGCTTGGATACTCCGACGCCTACAAGTCTTATAACTTCTCCTTTTATGAACAGACCTTCATCTCCAAGGAGCAGCTTATCTGAAAGAAGCTTTGCGCTTTTAAAGATTTTGTTCTCGTCATCGATTGAATTATCCAGCTGCATCTGGGCTGAGTGTCTTTTGAAATTTCCTGTTTTTACGGAAACAGTTACAGTGCGCCCAAAGACATGATCCTTTTTTAACCTCTTTGATACACTGGCAGAGAGGGACTTAAGTACAGGCACGATATCCTTATCATAGGAATCTGCATTAAGGTCTGACGATAGCGTTGTCTCATTGGAATAGCTCTTGGCATCTTCGTAGTGTCCGCTGACATTGGTGCTGCCATGACCGTTGGCGCTCTCATAGATGTATTTTCCGCCGTTATCCCCAAGAACGGATACAAGAACCTTTGGGTCCTGCGTTGCAGCATCGCCGATGGTTCTGATACCCATGGATACAAGTTTTGCAGCAGTCTGTTTGCCGCAGCCATATAGATCTCCAATGGGAAGAGGCCACATTTTTTCCTTTATTTCCTCAGGGAAAAGAGTGTGCACTCTGTCAGGTTTGGTGAAGTCGCTGGCCATCTTTGCAAGAAGCTTGTTGCAGGAAATGCCGACATTTACTGTAAAACCAAGCTTATCCCTAACTTCGTTTTTTATAAGCTCAGCTATGTTCGTGGGATAGGGAAGCTCTTTTGTCTCAAAAGCTTTATAAAGACTGCGCATACCTGATACATCAAGATAAGCCTCATCAATTGAAACCTGTTCCAAAATAGGAGAGTATTTGCCGATTATCTCAATGAAAGCACGAGAATATTCCCTGTAAGTCTGAAAATCACCTCTTACAAGGACAAGCTTTGGACATTTTTGGAGAGCCTTAACAACAGGCTCTCCGGTTACTATTCCATATTTTTTGGCTGGGATTGATTTGGCTGTGATGATGCCATGACGACTTTTTACATCGCCCCCGACTGCAGAAGGAATTGTCCGAAGGTCCACAGAACCCGGCTCTTCCTTAAGCTTTTTGACAGCAGACCAGGACAGGAATGCTGAGTTTACGTCAATATGAAAGATTATTGTTTTATATTTTTGATCAATATAATCGCCTGATATCATAGATAAGTTTATTCGTTAGTACTTTCTGCAGTGTTTTCCGGAAGAGCCTCAGCGTTGATAGCCGGTAGATTCCATGGATCATAGTCTCTTTCTTTATTTTTTCTGTAGATCAAATAAACAACCAAAGCGCCTATTGCCAGAACTGCTACAGAAAAATAAGTGCCTTCCACACCAAAACCAACATTGTAGAAAAGGCTGTCCCTTGCAGAAGCGGCGTCCAGCTTGAAAATTGAAAAAGGAGTTACATTGCCGCTGTTAGGAAGACCAAGGATGATGTTCTGAGTATAGTTCCAGGCAGTATGTACACCAAAAGCACACCAGATACTATCCATGTAATATACCATGAATGCAAAGAATACTCCTGTAACAATAATATCAACGATAGCAAGGGCGGTCACACCCTTGTTGAATATATGGAGGATACCAAAGAATGCAGAACTTACAATAATCGCAACCGCTGGGTGCCTGAAGGTTCTGCGAAGTCTCTGATATAAAAAGCCGCGGCATAAAAGTTCTTCAGCGGAAGACTGAACAAATACCGCAATAAGAAGAACCAGAAGTTTTACGGGATGAAAACTGTCATAATAGATATGGATATCCTTGTGGATAAGGGCAGAAGAAGCACATAGCATATTTGTACCAAATCCTATGAGAAGACCAAGGAGCAGCATTTTTATGTTGTTTCCCCTTGGCTTTGTCCATAATACGGAAAGGATGGGCCTGCTTTTTTTTGAAATGCGGCACCATAGAAGAACGACAATCCATATACCGATGAATGAGGCGTACATAAAGAATATTGAGAAAAATCCGGTTTCATCACTGATTATTAAGGATCTCATTGGGAGAATTAATCCAAGCCGACCTACAATCTCTCCTAATGTAATAAGAATATAGCTTGAAATAATTAGAACTATACAAAGATCAAAGAAGTTTATCTTTTTGTTATAGATTTTTCCCAAAACACTTTTGATTTTTTCCATAATTACCTCCTTGGAATATATGTTTCTATGATGCTCTGATTTGTGTTGTCGTTACTGTTCACTCGCATGCAGCTCGCTCCAGTAACGAATTCGCGCATTCATTCCAATTCGACTTCGTCGAAGGAATGCGCTCACTCCTGAATCACTTTCTCACGAAATGCGCAGCAGAGTGCGCATTTCTGTCTGAACAGTAACGAGGTGCTTCTTTTATTATATGATAGTTTTTGCCCTAATGGGGAAAAAATGCTGTTTGTGGTAAAATGTATTTGAAGACGAAATTTTATTAACTTTTCCGTTGGGAGCTGTAATGAAAAAGACTATATTTAACATTCTTAGAATACTTGTGATAATTGCCTGCGTGGGAGTGATTTTCTACGAGGCTTTTCATATTTATCTGGACAGGAAGGAATATTCTGTTGCTGATAACGAATATGATTCCATAAGAAATGAAATGGTCATTTGGCCTGAAAGTGAGGATGAGAGCTCAGTAATCGATTATCCTCTTTTACAGATCGATTTTGAAGGGCTGCTTAAGACAAATCCTGATTTTGTAGCCTGGATCTATTTTCCCTGTCTGGATATTAGTTATCCTGTTGTACGGGAAAATGAGGTAGATCAGTATCTGTATCTTACCTTTGATGGCACAGAAAATAGGGCGGGAAGCATTTTTGAAGACGTTTTGAGTGACCCGGAGTTTAAAGGTATGCATGATATCGTATTCGGGCACAACATGAGAGACGGCTCAATGTTTGGCAAGCTGAAAAAGCTTTATCAGAGTAAGGAAGATCTTTTGGCAGATAATCCTTATGTCTATATCTATACGAAGGATTATGTTTTCAGATACAGAGTATTTGGTTACTATATTACGAATGTTGGCAGCGAAGCCTACAAGGTAGTTCAGACCGATGAGTCTTACGATGATTTTCTCACTTATATAAAATATAATTCGGCTTATCCAAGACCTTCGGATGCTGACTTTTCAGAAAGGCCATCCCTCCTTACTTTATCAACTTGTTCCGGGGTATCGGGAAGTGGTAAAAGATTTGTCGTTCACACATACAAAACCGATGCTTGGAAAATAGTTTCAGACTAAAAAAATATAATGAAATAATTAAGTAAAATTTATAAAAAAATTATTATTTAACGGGTTGAACCTTCCAAAATCATAATGTAACATTAAAGTAGATAAACGGGGGAGTACGTAATTTCGTTTATTGGTTTATCTTATAATATTAGGAGAGAAAGCTATGAAAAAGTTCAAGAAAGTGGTTGCGGTTGCTTTAGCGGCTTGCCTTACTTTCACTTTTATCGCTTGCGGATCTACTGAGAGCGCATCTGTAATTGATGATCAGGCTGCTGTCAGAGGTCTTGACGTCGGAGTGGGAGAGTATTGGATTGACGATGGAGCGATTGCACTGGCAGCGTCAGCTGCATCAAGTCAGGCGGCTTTAGATGCCTGCACAGCAGTGTTTAACCTTATCAATCAGCAAAGAGTAGCAAGTGGTCTTGCTGCGTATGTATGGAGCGATGCTCTTAAAAATGCAGCGCAGGTTCGTGCGCTTGAGATAACAGATAAGTTTTCTCACACAAGACCAAATGGTACAGATTTCTGGACAGTTGACAGTAATGTACAGTATGGTGAGAATCTTGCCAAGTTATATCAGTCAGCTGACAGTGTTTACACAGCATGGATGAATTCACCTACCCATGCAGCTAATATCATGGATGCCGGATACAAGACAATAGGTATTGCTATTGCACAGACAGATGATGGCAGCTGGTATTGGGCTCAGGAGTTTGGATATTAAAGCAAAGACGACAAGCTAAAAGGACGGTTCTTATTGAATCGTCCTTTTTTCGTGGGCTTAATGATCAATCAGGCGCCGCCGGCTTGAATGTTTTTCTCTGGCTAAGGACCAGAGAGACAGCTCTTTTTGACTGATATTACATTCCGGCTTCAGTTAATGCTCTCTGAAATCCTGCAAGGGGAATCATGCTCTGGGCAAAGCCCTTGCTGCTGACGGTTCCTACAATAACTGAGTTCTCGGCCTTTTTCTTGGCAGAAGTGTAGGAGGGAGCATCCGATGTATTGTTCTTAAAAGTTTCAATACCGTATTCAAGGTATTTTGAATCTCCCGAAAGATCATAGGCGATTGTCAGAGCTTCTAATAAAAGAGGATTGTTTCCAAGTCTGCTCAGAGAAGGAAGCTCTTTGTAGTAGAAGAGGCCAAGGCTTTCCACATAACAGTTTTCTATCATGTCATCCACAGCCCTTAAGATGAGACCTTTTAATTCTTCATCAGGAAACTGTTTATAGTAGCGGGCAAGGGAACCTACGGCGATAGAAATCATAAATGGGACCCTTATAATGGTATTGTCCGTGTAAGGAGAAAACCAGTGCCCGTATTGTTTCTCCCATGTCTTGAAATCATCAAGGATTTTTTCACACTTTGAAAGCCATGTTTTATCTGAAGTCTCAATGTAGAGAGCGGTAAGAGTTCTAAGGGCCCAGCCTGTTTCTCTGGCACTGGATTCACCTGCCTTTGCATACATTGGCAGATCAAGGAGTTTTTTTACGTTTTCTCCGATACCTATTGCAGTTTCAAGACCTCTTACATCCCCTGTAAAATGATAATAATCCAAAAGCCCCTCAACCCATTCGTGGGAGCAGACCATCACTCCGTCAATCACATGACCTTTTGTGTGTTCCCACTGTCCGCCGATATATAGCGGATCTTTGTGATAATGACATACGTCCACATCCATCCAATGACTTGCTGAGGCTATGTTGTAGTCCAAAAATCTTCTTATCCCGGTCCTTGCATAGAGCAGCGCACAGGCATGGGGATAATCATATTCGTTGTTACTCCATATAAGCTTTCCACCGCCCCTGCCCTGAGCTGTATAGTTGGAGTCATAGGAATCTCCAAAGTTAAGCATTCCATAGCATCTGCAGTGGTTGTCAGCTTTGGCGATGAGGCAGCGCTCAAATTTAGGCTCATTTTTTGATGGGAAAATATTGGGCCATACACCGGATTCCTTTTGTACATCGGGAAGAACGTAAGGCCTATAGGGCATCTGATAGACGATACTTCTGTCATTCAGACTGCTGATTTCTTCTTCTTTTGAATGGAAATGAAGAAGAAATTTCTGTTCCCTCGACATTCCGCTTTCCAAAATGACTTTTTCAACATCCTCAGGAACCAGGAAAAGAGTCAGTCCGTCAGCATCAGCCATTGCAGCCTTGGGATAGTTCTGCTGTGCCTGATAAATTGTTGCGCATACTCCGCCGTCATTATCAGTAAAGTCTGCGAATAAAGTGCCATAGAAAGTTTCTGCAAAATGCTCGTTGGATTCTTTCATTAGAAAATCAGAATCAATGACTTTTTCAACTTTTTCTCCATTTTCTCCTGTTACATAATCTGTCTTGTAATTGGAAGAAGCGGCGATAGTCCGGACTTTACCCTCTGAATTTCTTTTTACCTGAAATCTAAGGGATTCTATATCAAAAGGATTATCTGTGTCGTTGATTATCCTGTAGGAAACTTCGGTATAGGATTTTCCTGCAAATGCCGTTAGCTTTAACTCGAAGCTGAGGGTTTCTTTGGTAATGTTATTTATATGCGTTCCCTGTGTTTTTAGGATTGCGCATACAGGGCCGTCTTCAACGACCTTCCAGTCACCTGTTTTTAGTGAATAGGCATTAGCATCACCGGATTTTTTCAGGATAGGACCGGATAGCTGTTTTCCAGGAAAAGTTCTGTCATCTGCTGTAATAAGATCAAACACTTCTTCGGAATTACTTTTTAAAGTATAGGAGAATAATGTATCGCTTACATCGTCAACAGTAGATACTTCGATTCCATCAGAAGTCTCTTTTACCCTGACTGGATTAAAACGCCTGAAATCAGTATCTTCCAAGGAGCAGCTTTCCGGTTCTTCACCAGCTGCAGGGAGATTACAGGTAAAAGAGCATTTCTCATTGGCCGGGATATCTGCAAGAAAGCGGATAAAGATAAATCGAACCGAGCCATCCCCATAGCGGGAGGTGACTTTTATCTGAGTGGGAAGCAGTGCATTTTCAGCTGGATCCATAAGACTTATATTTTCAGTGTCGAAAATAAGTCCCTTTTTCAGCGGGAAGCCTATGTAGCAGGGCTCTAAGATGCGGTCGTAGCGGTATAGTTTGTCGATAAAGATTTCAATCTGCTTACTCATTTTATTCTCCCGTGTCTATATGGTCTGTGTATTACATTGTAAAATCATTATAATAGGAAAGTGTTACTATTTCATTACCGGAATTAACGACATACGACTTAGCAGTAAAAAATGTTACTGTTCAGACAGTAACTAAAAAATTATCGAAGGCGACACAGTGTATAAAAGAGCCAAGGACAAATTGGCAATTATTCACAAAAATCTGCAAGAGAGACGGAAACTTTTAGAATACTATTGCGTGTTTCGTGGAAAAAGATTATGATGTACCCATGAAAAACAATTTTAATTATGGGACTTGAGAGCAGAGTGAGAAAAGTTGCACGGGAGAGGATCCTGGCTTCTTTAGCTTGCTCTTTTTTTGTGTAATTAAGCGTCGTGGGAAGTAGTAAAAATGACAAATCGCGAATTTATAGAAAAAGTTGAACTGACCCCCATCATTGCGGCGGTTAAGGATGATGAAGGCCTGGCCAAGGCACTTACGGAAGATCTGGAAATTGTTTTTGTTCTTTACGGAGACATAAATACCATTCCACAAATTGTAAAAAGAATAAAGGAAGCCGGAAAAGTGGCCATGGTCCATGTGGATCTCATAACAGGCCTCAACAATTCAAAGGATGTTTGTATCGATTATATAAAGAACAACACTGAGGCAGATGGCATAATCACTACAAAGTCAGCACTTATCCAGCATGCTAAGGAACTGGGACTGAACACGGTTCTCAGGTACTTTATTCTGGACAGTATGGCACTTCAGAATATAGAGAAACAGGCTCAGATAAAGACTATAAGGCCTGATCTCATAGAATTTTTACCGGGAATTGTTCTTCCCAAGATGATAAAGAGGATTAATAAGGTAAGTAAGGTTCCAATCATCGCAGGAGGACTCATATCGGATAAAGAAGATGTAATGAACGCCCTGGATGCAGGAGCGATAGCGATATCTTCCACGGACATGAATGTTTGGGAAATGTAAAAAACACCATAAATAGTTGGGATAGACATAAAGGAGAGACTTAAATGGCAAAATACGTAATGGCCCTGGATTCGGGCACAACCAGCAACAGATGTATCTTATTTAATGAAAAAGGAGAGATGTGCTCCGTTGCACAGAAGGAATTCACACAGTTTTTTCCACAGCCCGGATGGGTTGAGCATGATGCCAGTGAGATCTGGCAGACACAGCTTTCTGTAGCAAGAGAAGCGATGAACAAGATTGACGCAAAGAGCGAAGATATAGCAGCAATCGGTATTACAAATCAGCGTGAGACAGTAATTGTCTGGGACAGAAAGACAGGGCAGCCAATATCCCACGCAATCGTGTGGCAGTGCCGCAGAACTTCCGATTTTGCTGAGCAGATGAAAAAAGATGTTCCCGGAATCGTTGAAAAGTTCCAGCAAAAGACCGGTCTTAAGTTTGACCCATATTTCTCGGGAACAAAGATCAGATGGATCCTTGACAACGTTGAGGGCGCAAGACAGAGAGCAGAAAACGGAGAGTTGTGCTTTGGAACCGTTGATTCCTGGCTTATCTACAAGCTTACAAAAGGAAAGGTTCATGTAACAGATTACTCCAACGCTTCAAGAACACTTCTTTTCAACATCAATACACTTGAATGGGACAAGGAACTGTGCGAGCTTTTGGATATTCCTATGAGCATGCTTCCTGAGGTTAAGCCTTCAAGCTGTGTATATGGAGAGACAGACGAAGAGTTCTTTGGTGGTCCTGTTAAGATAGCCGGAGCAGCTGGAGACCAGCAGGCAGCTCTTTTTGGACAGACCTGCTTCTCAGAGGGCGATGCGAAAAATACCTACGGCACAGGCTGTTTCATGCTGATGAATACTGGTGATAAGCCTATTTTTTCCAAGAATGACCTTCTTACAACAATCGCCTGGGGAATTGGCGGGAAGGTTACTTACGCCATCGAAGGTTCGGTATATGTGGCCGGCGCAGCAATCCAGTGGCTGAGAGATGAGCTCAGAGCCATTGATTCAGCTCCTGATTCAGAGTACTTTGCAACTCAGGTTAATGATACAAATGGCTGCTATGTAGTTCCTGCTTTTACCGGTCTTGGAGCTCCGTACTGGGATCCATACGCAAGAGGAGCTATTGTAGGTCTCACAAGAGGTGTAAACAAATACCACATTATCAGAGCAACTCTTGAGTCTCTTGCATTCCAGACAGCAGATGTTCTTCATGCCATGGAACTTGATACAGGCAAGAAGCTTACATCCCTCAGAGTTGACGGCGGAGCATCCAAGAATGATTTCCTGATGCAGTTCCAGTCCGATATCATCGACACTGATGTGGTTAGACCAAGCTGCGTTGAGACAACCGCCATGGGAGCTGCATATCTGGCAGGTCTTGCAGTTGGTGTCTGGAAGAACAAAGAGGAAGTTATCAATAACTGGTCTGTGGATAAAGAGTTTAAGAGCTGCATGGACGCTGAAAAGCGTGAAAAAGAGCTTAAGGGCTGGCAACAGGCTGTAGCCTCCACAAGAGGATGGGCTAAAGAGGTCTGAACAAAAATCAGAACATGATTCATGAGAGTTATATATAAGGAGAAGAGTATGTACGACGTAATAGTGATTGGTGCCGGTGTATCCGGATGTGCAATTGCCAGAGAGCTTTCACGCTATGAGGCAAGTGTATGTGTACTTGAGAAATGTGAAGATGTCTGCGAAGGAACTTCAAAGGCTAACTCTGCCATAGTTCATGCGGGCTTTGATGCTGACGAAGGCTCACTTATGGCTAAGCTTAATGTCCGTGGAAATGAGATGATGGATCAGCTTTCAAAAGATCTTGATATTCCATTTAAGAGAAACGGATCAATGGTTGTCTGCATCCATAAGGAAGCCCTTCCAGGACTTCAGGATCTCTATGACAGAGGTGTAAAAAACGGTGTTAAGGGTCTTAAGATCCTTTCAAGAGAAGAGGCTTTGGAAATGGAGCCAAATCTTTCCGATAATGTAGAGGGCGCTCTTTATGCTCCTACAGGCGGAATCATCTGTCCTTTTGAACTTACAATTGCCATGGCAGAAAATGCCAATGTAAATGGTGTTGAGTTCAGATTTAACACAAGAGTAGAGGACATCAAGAAGGATGCAGATGGAATCTGGCATCTTAGAACAAATAACGGAGAATATACAGCAAAGTATGTTGTGAATGCTGCCGGAGTTTATGCTGATAAGATCCACAACATGGTCAGCGAAGACAAGATGCACATCATCGAAAGACGCGGTGATTACTGTCTTCTTGACAAGCAGGTTGGCGGTTATGTATCACACACTATTTTCCCTCAGCCTACTAAATTTGGTAAGGGGGTTCTGGTTACACCTACTGTTCACGGTAATCTCCTGGTTGGTCCAACAGCCATTGACATCGAGAACAAGGAAGGCACAGCCACAACTGCTCAGGGAATCGACGAGCTGACAGCTAAGGCTTCCGAGAATGTAAAGAATCTTCCTATGAGAAATGTCATTACCTCTTTTGCCGGACTTCGTGCTCATCTTGAAAGACATGAGTTTGTAATAGAGGAAGTAAAGGACGCACCACACTTTATTGATGTGGCAGGAATTGAATCTCCGGGACTTTCCGCATCACCTGCTATTGGAGAGATGGTAGGCGGAATGCTTAAGGACATGATGAAGCTTACTGAGAAAAAAGACTTCATTGCCACAAGAAAGGGCATCACAAGAACTGAGGGACTTTCTATAGAAGAAATGAATGCTCTTATAAAAGAGAATCCTGCTTACGGAACAATAGTATGCAGATGTGAATCAATTACTGAAGGCGAGATCCTTGATGCTATTCACAGACCTCTTGGTGCAAGATCACTTGACGGCGTTAAGCGCAGAACCAGAGCGGGCATGGGAAGATGCCAGGCAGGCTTCTGCAGCCCAAGGACTATGGAAATCCTGAATCGTGAGCTTGGTCTTTCTTATGAAGAGATCACAAAGAGCGGCGGAAATTCAAGAATTGTAATTGAGAGAACAAAAGGGGAGGTTTAATGGCCATGAAGACATACGATATAGTTATAGTTGGCGGTGGCCCTGCAGGCCTTGCCGCTGCAGTTGCTGCAAAAGAAGCCGGAAACGACAGCATACTTATTCTTGAAAGAGATCACGAGCTTGGAGGAATCTTAAACCAGTGTATTCACAATGGTTTCGGTCTTCACACTTTTAAGGAAGAGCTCACAGGCCCTGAATATGCATACAGATTTATCAAGCAGGTTCTTGACCTGGGAATTGAATATAAGCTTAATACTATGGTAATGGATATTGCAGAGGATAAGACTGTTACAGCCATGAACAGAGAAGATGGTATGTTCCAGATTCCTGCAAAGGCAGTCATTCTTGCCATGGGCTGCAGAGAAAGACCCCGTGGAGCCCTTAACATCCCGGGCTACAGACCTGCAGGTATTTTCTCAGCAGGAACAGCTCAGAGACTTGTAAATATTGAGGGCTACATGCCCGGAAGAGAAGTGGTTATCCTTGGTTCCGGTGATATCGGACTTATCATGGCTCGCCGTATGACTTTGGAGGGGGCAAAGGTTAAGGTTGTTGCTGAGCTTATGCCTTACTCAGGCGGACTTAAGAGAAACATTGTCCAGTGTCTTGATGACTACGGAATTCCGCTTAAGCTCTCCCACACTGTAGTTGATATTGAAGGGAAAGAGCATGTGACAGCAGTTACTATAGCTGAGGTAGGCCCTGACAGAAAGCCTATTCCGGGAACAGAGGAGAGATATACCTGTGATACACTGCTTCTTTCCTGCGGACTTATTCCTGAAAATGAGCTTTCAAGAGCGGCAGGAGTAAATATGAGTCCAGTAACATCAGGCCCTGTAGTTAATGAGTCCCTTGAGACAAACATTCCCGGCGTATTTGCCTGCGGAAATGTACTCCACGTTCACGATCTTGTTGACTACGTTTCCGAGGAGGCTAAGAGAGCCGGACAGAACGCAGTTAAATATATAAATGACGGCTGCAAAGAGGCGGCAGGTGATGATGTAATCGAGCTTGTTGCTACCGAAGGCGCAAGATACACTGTTCCAAGCACCATCAATGTGAACAGGATGGATGATCTTTTGACTGTAAGATTCAGAGTTGGGGATGTGTACAAGAATTCATTCGTGAGCGTATACTTCGATGATGAGCGTGTGATGCACAATCAGAAGAGGATCATCGCTCCCGGCGAAATGGAGCAGATCATTCTTCGTAAATCGCAGCTCCAGGAGCATGCCGGACTTAAGAAGATCACTGTGAAGATTGAGAAGGAGTGATAATTATGGAAAATAGAGAACTTACATGCATTGGATGTCCTATGGGATGTATGCTGACCGTTACTATGGAGAATGGTGAAGTTACTGAGGTTAAAGGCAATACTTGTCCTAAGGGTGATATATATGCGAGAAAAGAGGTAGTTAATCCTACCCGTATAGTTACAAGCACCGTTAAGATTACAGGTGGTGATAAGGAGCGAATCTGCTGCAAGACTGCAAATGACATTCCAAAGTCTAAGATATTCGAAGTAATGAAGGATATTGATGCAGCTGTAGTAGAGGCTCCAAAGCATATCGGTGACGTGCTTATAAAAGATGTAGCCGGAACCGGTGTTGACGTTATTGCTACAAGAAATGTAGAGATAGCGTAAAACAACAGGAACATGAAAACAAAGAGGACGGTTCTTGGTGGCATAGTTTTTTGCCACTAAGAACCGTCCTCTTTGTGGGGGCTAGTAAAACAATTCTTCTTGGGAGGATTGATAGTTTACTTAAAGAAATCCAAATCTTCTTTTAATGTATCTGCCAGTTTCTTAAGCTCGGCAGAGGTTTCTGCAAGTCTTGCAGTCTCACGGCCAAGTTCTGACATTGATGATGCAGTGGTTTCGGCAGAAGCGGCGTTTTCTTCAGAAATCGCAGAGAGGTTGGTCATAAGATCGACGATTGCTTCGCCATGCTCATCGCAGGATTTCGCCTGTTCAAGAACGTCGACAACGGCTTCTCTGGTGTAATCGATTCCTTCAGTAACATTTCCAAACTTGTTGCTGGTGGAGTCAATTCCTTCTTTCTGAGAGTCAATGAGCTCCGTCACTTCATTGATGGTTGCAACGGTGCGGTTGGACTCCTCTGTAAGGCTGTTAATTATGCCTTCGATTATTGATGTAGACTGGTTTGTCTGATCAGCCAGTTTTGAAATTTCACTGGCAACAACCGCAAAGCCTTTTCCTGCTTCGCCTGCACGGGCAGCCTCAATGCTGGCATTCAAGGAAAGGAGATTTATCTGATTAGCTACAGAAGTGATCATGGTTACTGCTTCCTGGATTTCGCCTACAGATGCATCAGTCTTTTTGACCTGACTTACAATCTTAGTAAAGGCTTCTGTCGTAAGGTCACTTGATTTGGTCAGATTGTTCATATTTACAGTAGCTTCTTTTCCGTTGGTGATCATATCATTGGACTTATCCGAAAGGGAAGAAACACTGTCTAAGATCTGCTGGATATTTGACTGAATCTCAACCATCTTCTGTGAAGAGGTTTCAATATCTTTTGCCTGTTCACCGGCACCCTTTGAGATTTCATCAATTGTCTGGCTTATTTCCCCGGCTACGGATTTTGTCTTGGATGCACTTTCTTCAAGAGCAACTCCGGAATCTGCCAGTACATCTGTCATATTTTTAAGATTGTTTACAGTTCCTTCAAGAGTATCCAGGAATCCGTTTAAGTTTGAAGCAAAGGTTGCAAACTCATCATGTCCGGAGTCATTAGCTCTGGCTGATATTTTTCCGGAAGCAATCTCTTCAATGGCATTATGGAAAGAATTAACGCTTTTGTTAATGCCTAAACTTACGCGTAAAAGAATGAGAAGCAAAATAATTATGCTGACTATAAGTACGACAATAATTATGACGGTAACGCTGGTTCTTACCGCATTCATATTTGCAACGGCATCACTTTGAACCTGGCTGCAAAGTCCTGTCAGAGTAGTATTGATCGTATGGTTATCGGCTTTCAACTCCAAAGTCGTCTTGTCAACGGTTCTTATTTCATCAAATTTTGATTTTAGTGCACTAAGACATTCAAGTGAAGCCTCTGCAAGAGAAGAATCTGTGGTGTACTTTGGAATATTTGTTTCGAGTTCAGTGATTTTTGCATCTATTTCAGAAAGGCTTCCTGTAACATCTTTTCCCTCTACAACAAGCTTGCTGTAGGAATTTATCATGTCATTTAAAGAGGTAAGATTTGAAGAAAAGCCGTATACACCGGAAATAGCACCACCGTATTTATACGCTACGCCGGGAGTGATTATTGATGGATCGATATAAAGCTCGTACTCAAGGTCCGGATATTTTTCCAGATCGTAATCGATGATGTTGAGTGTTGTTGAGACTTCTTCCCAGGTCTGATTTGCTTCATCATATTTTGCTGTGACTTTGACAGCTTTTTCACCGCCAAAATCCGCTATCTCTGCTGAAACAAGTCCATCTCCGGACATCTCTGATAATTCCACAGTATTTAGATCAATCGGAACCGAATCTGAACCATTTATGATCTTGATATTTTTAATGAAATAATCTCCTTTATAGGTGAAAGTACCGCCTACACGGAAGATAAGATTATTACGTTTTCCTGCATCGGGCAAAGTGTAGTGGTAAATAAGTTTTGTGTATTCTTTTCCATCTATCTTGACAGGAGTTCCGTCTTCGCCAAAGGTGACATCAATCCAGTGAATCTCAATCCAGTCGTTATTGTTTACAAGACTGCCAAAGCTGTCATTAAGAGCTGTACTGGCAGCTGCATACTCCTGAAACATTCCGGTAGAAGAATCATAACCGCGCTTGTCATGAATACTGCTTATCTCATTGTAGTTTGAAATGTCTTTATCTACATTGCTGATTATTGAATCCACAGAATCTTTGTACTCAGGACCGGAAAGGCTTTTGAGCTCTTTGGCTTTCTGCTCCATTGTAGAGAGGTTTGAAAGAGATGCCTCAAGATAGCTTTTATCCACATAATACTGATAAAGAGCATCATTTGCCAGATTCTGAGACTGCAAAACACTGATCTCATTAACAAGGGAAACAATTTCGCTATTTTGGCCGTTTTTGTGAATTGATGTCACACCGACTATGCCGATCACAAGAGCGGCAGCAATTCCCAAAGCACCCATTATTAGGATTTTGCCTTTAACTGATTGAATAAAGTTGCCTTTGTTTGTTTTGTTTTTCATAATCCTTTGCCCTCATAAAATAAAACGCTTTACCGTGTATATTTATTCACATTTTAACGTGCTGGCAAGGCACTTTCAACACGAAAAGAGCCTGATTGTATTAAGTTTCTATTAAACAAAAATAAGATTTTTATGGCAAAAGATAATAAAAATTAAGGGCAGTTATAATTATTCAAAAATACGTGCAAGATATCGGATTTCATTTTTTTGACAAATGCTCGTATCATTCGTATAAATTTATGTGTGCATTAGTGTTGATTCTTTTTCCGGATTTTCATAGTATAAAGAAAGTTGGTTTCAGAAATTGAGGAGGGATAGACGATGGGAAATAACATGATTGATGAGGAAGAGTTAAAAAATGTGACAGGGGGAGCTACCCGCATTAAACCAAAGAAGATAAAGGTGGCTTGCTGGAAGTGCCAGACTATCTTAGAGGTGGACATGTCCTGCTCAAGCTTTATTTGTACTAATGCAAAATGCAGAGTTGTTAATCACTTTGCAGGATAACTAGTTATGCAGATCTTAAAGTGATTCCAAGCAAAAGACACGTGCTCATATTTTGGGCAGTATTTATTGCAAATTAATGGAGAATTTGCGTCCCTTTATCCGCTTTCTTCAAAAAAGATGTCGTGATTTTTTTGCCTGGGTCAAAAAAGACGTTTGTTTACTCTTAAAATGCTTTATTCACATTATTGGTGGTTTGAAATGATATTAAAAGAAGATGTGATCTGTTTCTTTGATTCCTGCGCACCAACGTGGGATGATGAAATGTATCAGGTTGTAGGAGAAAAATAAATATACGCAAATAAATGTATAGCAAATGTCCGTGCATCACGGACATTTGTTTTTTATTTACAAATAAATTTATTATTGCATTATAGAATTGTGCATTTTATAGCATTGTCTTTGGGTAATATCTGTGTTAAATTCAGTTTATAATTTTTTTCACTTTAAATCATAAAAGTGTATGAGTTCTTGGATAAAATTACAGAAATCCGCACTTGCTGCGGGTTTCGTGAGAGCATGATTCAAGAGTCAACCAAGCCCTGCGACGTTAGTCGCCTTCAAATGGCTTGGTTGATACATTCTTGGATTTTATATCCAA
>JAFPVA010000280.1 GCA_017413105.1 Butyrivibrio sp.
GTATTTGTAAACACAGGGCTATACCTGATGGACTGCGCAGGGGTGTATCGCAACTGGCTCTCCAGTGTGAGAGTTAACCAAAAAGACTCCGGCAAAATGGCCTATATAAGCCCCAGGAACGGCCTTCCCGGAAAGATTGCAGAGATGTTTTCTGCATCGGTGGGCTGGGGAGATGCCTCGGTTATAGTGCCATATCATATATATAAGAATACCGGAGATAAGACTGTTCTTTTAGAAAACTACGATATGATGAAGAAGTGGGTCGGTTTTCTTGAAGACAGGGCTGGAAAAAGCAAGCTTAAGAACAGGTTTAAGAGAAACCCGTATAAAAAATACATAATAGACACCGGCATGGACTACGGGGAATGGTGTGAACCCGGAGCAGATGTTATGAAGACCATGGCTGCCGCTTTCAAGGATGGACAGCCTGAGGTGGCAACAGCATATTTTGCATATTCATCATGCCTGTTATCAGAAATCGCAGATATACTGGGAAGACCGGATGAATGTCAGTACTACAAGGATCTGTCAGAAAACGTGAGGAACGCATACCGCTATCTTGTTCTCAGGGATGGTCATATTCATTCAGAAAGGCAGTGTGAATATGTAAGACCTTTGGCCTTTGACCTTTTGGAAAAAGAGGAAGCTATGGCAGCTGCCGAAGACCTTAATGCTCTGGTGATAAAAAATGACTATCATCTTAATACCGGATTTTTGTCTACACCTTTTCTTTGTAAGGTGCTATGTGAATATGGCTTTTCCGATACTGCGTATAAGCTCCTTCGCCAGAGGACATACCCTTCATGGCTGTATTCGGTTGAGAAGGGAGCCACAACCATCTGGGAGACCTGGGATGGAATAAGAGAAGATGGAACGGTACACGACTCATTAAATCACTATTCTTATGGAGCAATATCAGGGTGGCTTTTATCCGGTGTCATTGGAATAAAGTATTCCTTTGACGAAGTGGTCATTGAGCCTTTCGTAAACCCAAATCTAGAATATGCAAAAGGCTATTATGATTCACCAAGGGGAAAGATCCGGTCAGAGTGGAAATATGATGCTGACGGGAATGTATCCTATCATATAGAAATACCTGAAGGTCTTTGCGCGGCTGTAAGAATACCGGGATATGAAGAAAAGAAGTTAACCGGTGGGATATATGACTTTTAAGTATCAAAAGGAGAACAGCGCATGGCATATATTTGCAATCCGATAAATATCAATTACAGATATCAGTTTAATGCTGATCCAAGAAAACATGGAGAAATACAGATCTGCCGTGAGGCAGCAGACCCTTCAATGATTCTATTTAAGGGCAGATATTATATATTCGCTTCCATGACCCTGGGGGTATGGGTGTCTGATGATCTTGCGAACTGGGAAAATCACAGCCTTCCCAATACACTTCCACTCTATGACTATGCTCCGGATGTAAGGGTTATGGGGGATTACGTTTATTTCTGTGCCTCAAGAAGAGAGGAAAACTGTGACAGATATAGGACAAAAGATATCTTAAATGGTCCATATGAAAAGCTTCCGGGAAATTTCCCTTTCTGGGATCCGAATCTTTTTATTGATGACGATGGCAAAGTCTATTTCTATTGGGGATGCTCAAATATTGATCCGATTTATGGCTGTGAGCTTGATCCTGATACGATGCTTCCCATTGGAGAAAAAGTAGCTCTGATATATGGAGAGCCTTCTGTCAGGGGATATGAGAGAGTGGGAGAGAATAACTCTTTTCTCCCTGCCACAGAGGCGGAGATTGAGGCTAAATATCAGGGCTTTTTAACTCATCAGGGAATTACGGAGGAAATGGTTCCTGAGGCTACCAGACCTCTTATAAAAGGTATGTTCTCAAACAAGCCATATATTGAAGGCGCATGGATGGACAAGCACAATGGCAGATATTATCTTCAGTACGCCTTTGCAGGTACACAGTACAACATATATGGAGATGGTGTATACATTTCTGATTCTCCGCTTGGACCATTTGAGCTTGCTGATAATAATCCATACTCTTACAGCCCCGGAGGATTTCTTCCAGGTGCCGGGCACGGTTCCACAATGGAAGATATAAGCGGAAATCTCTGGCATACTGCTACCATGAGGATCAGTGTGAATCATGATTTTGAACGAAGAGTAGGACTATGGCCTGCAGGTTTTGATAACGACGGTGAACTGTTTTGCAATCAAAGATATGGTGACTGGCCAAGAGAGATAAGTGGAGCAAAACAAGATCCCTGGAAAGCGCCTGACTGGTTCCTGTTAAGTTACATGAAAAAAACTTCATGCTCATCATACCGTGACGGGTGCGTTGGTGAAAATGCTGTTGATGAAAATGTGCAGACCTTGTGGAGTCCTGAAACAAATGGGAAAGACGAATGGCTGATGTTGGATCTTGGAAAAGAATCTGAGGTACATGCTATACAGGTCAACTTTGGAGATTATAAGGTTGATATCCAGGTTCCCGGAGAAATACGAGGTACTTCTCAGGCCCGCTTTATTGATGATAAAACCTATTTTACAAGATGGAAGCTTGAGGGCTCTATAGACGGAAAAGAGTTCTTCTTAATTGAAGATAAATCTCAGGCAGATACGGACCTTACTCATGATCTTTTTGTTTCAGAAGAGGGGATTAGTGTTCGTTATATCAGGATCTCAAATATGGAGGTTCCATACGATCAGATTCCTTCAATTTCAGGTCTTCGAGTGTTTGGTAAAGGAGGCTGCGATGTTCCACAAAAGGCATCATTTTCTGTTTATAGAAGCTCTGACATCGATATGACCATAAAAATAGAAGCACAGGCTGACGCTGTTGGTCATATGGTCTTATGGGGAAGTTCTCCGGATAAACTCTATCATAGCTGGATGTGTATGGGAGATGAAGCAGCTTTTGAACCCAAACGAATTGGTGCCCTGATTTCAGGTAAGAGCTATTACGTTCGTGTAGACAGTTTTAATGAGAGCGGGATTACTGAAGGGGATATACTGCACCTTGAATCACATCCTAAATGATAA
>JAFPVA010000281.1 GCA_017413105.1 Butyrivibrio sp.
AAAAAAGTCCTTACCGACACATGTAAAAAAGTGTTTACCGAATGATGTAAAATAGAGCTTACTGCAGTATGTAAAAAACTGCTTACCGCGGGATGAAAAAACTCCTTACCATGTGATGGTAAATTCATCTTACCGCGCACAGTCAGAAGATCGCTTTTGTCATACGCAAAAATGCTCAGCTGGAGACCTATGAAAAGAATAAACCAGTTGCTGTTTTTATCGACAGGAATATAAAGAGCCTTCAGCTTTTTCTTGCGGTTGCCTATAGCGGCAATTTTTATGTGCCTATTGATCCGACGCTTCCTGTTGAGCGAATTCAGTCCATGCTTGATACCCTTAAGCCTGTATGCTGCATATCGGCATCAACTAGAAAGCTTCCGGTAGAAGCATACTCTTTTGACTCTTTACTGGAACTGGCAGTAGGGATAGAGGAGTCCGACCTTGAATCAGTTAAGAGAATCAGAGAGCTGGCTATTGATACCGACCCTCTATATGCGATCTTTACATCCGGCTCTACCGGAGTTCCAAAGAGTGTTCTTGTAAGCCACAGAAGTGTCATCGATCTTGTGCACAGGTTCGCAGAGAGCTTTCCGTTCCCTGAGACGCCTGTCATGGCCAATCAGGCCCCTTTTGATTTCGATGTGTCCGTAAAAGATATATATAACAGTCTGAATCTGGGAGGAACAGTAGTTGTTGTTCCCAAGAGCTATTTTGTTATGCCTGCGGCTCTTTTCCCTTATCTGCAGGAAAATAAGGTTAATGTACTGATCTGGGCAGTATCAGCCCTTAGAATTGTACAGAATTTCAAGCTTTTTGATGCGTGTATTCCAGAGTGCATTTCTCTTGTTATGTTTTCAGGGGAAATAATGCCTGTAAAGTGCCTCAATTATCTGATGGATTATTGGAAGGACGCGACTTTTGTAAACCTGTACGGCCCCACCGAGATTACCTGTAACTGCAGCAGTTACATAGTACAGGGCAGATTAAATGATACAGACAGCATCCCCATTGGAAACAGCTTTGCTAATACGGAAATGTTCCTGATAGATCCTGACACGATGGAAAGAATACGCAAAGCAGACGAAAAGGGCGAGATATGCGTCAAAGGTTCCTGCCTTGCACTGGGGTACTATGCAAATCCGGAGCAGACAGATAGTGCTTTTGTACAGGATCCGGAAGTGACCGCCTATAGAGATCTGATGTATAGGACAGGTGATCTTGGATATTATGATGAATCCGGCAATCTGTATTATGCCGGTAGAAAGGATCATCAGATCAAGCATATGGGACATCGTATCGAGATGGGCGAAATAGAGACGGTGGTCAATGCCCTGGGCGAGATCAAGATGTGCTGCGCTGTATATAAAGAGTCAAAAGAGATGATATATCTTTTTTACAGCGCTGACAAAGCCTGCGATGATGTTATCATAGGGCAGATCAGAAAGTGCCTTCCGGCCTATATGCTTCCCAATAAGTTTGTGTATATGCGTGAACTGCCCATGAATGCTCATGCCAAAATCGACAGGAAAAAGCTGGCGGAGCAGGAGATTTAATAAATGGTTTATTCCTTTTCTTTTTTGTTGTTTGTAGCCGTGCTACTAATTGCATACTATTTTGTGTTTAAAGATCATCAGTGGCTCGTGCTTTTGGTGGGGAGTCTGGCCTTTTATTTGTACATGGGCCGGGCTTATTCGGTGTTTTTGATTGTTACCACTGTTATGACCTATTTTGGCGCAATAAAGCTGGAGGGGCTTTCTGATTTTCAGAAGAACAGCATAAAAGAAAACAAAGAAAATTGGACTAAAGAAGAGAAAAAGGCCTTTAAGACAAAGGTCTCCAAAAAGAAAATGCTGCTACTTTCTATGATTGCGGTTGTGGCATTTGGAATGCTGATGGTATTTAAGTGCAAGAAATTTCTTCCCTTCAGTTGGCTCATCCTTCCCCTTGGAATGTCTTTTTATACATTTCAGTCTATTGGTTATCTTATTGATGTCTACAGAGGGGATGTTAAGGCTGAACGCAACTTCTTACACTACGCACTTTTTGTGTCCTATTTTCCTCAGATCATCCAGGGCCCGATTAATAGATTTGATAAATTGCAGCACCAGTTTTTTCAAAAGCGCAGCTTTGATTTTGCACAGATAAGATCCGGATTATGGCTCTTTTTGTGGGGGCTGTTCAAAAAGCTTGTAATTGCAGATAGGCTGGCGCTGTTTGTTAATAATGTCACTGATCGAAATGATGCGCCCGGATCAATTGTGGTTGCGGCAGTATTTTTGTTCAATATTGAATTATATGCGGATTTCTCCGGTGGAATAGACATGGTTCGCGGTATTTCTGAAATGTTTGGAATTACACTGGCGGAGAATTTCAAAAGACCTTTCTTTGCAACAACTATAGGTGATTACTGGCATAGATGGCATATTTCCCTCAGTAACTGGATCAGGGACTATGTCTTTTATCCCTTGGCGTTTTCTAAGACCTATGCCACTGCTTCATCAAAGCTTTCCAAGAAAAATGCCCATCTGGGAAAAACTATTCCGGCGGGAGTTGTATCTGTCTTTACATTTTTGCTGATAGGCATCTGGCATGAGATCAGTTTTGCCTACATTGCCTATGGACTTTGGCACGGATTTGTTATGGCCGGTGCTCAGATTTTTGAGCCGCTCTTTGGCTATCTGAATCGTTGCTTTTCGCTGAATAAGGACAGTTATGCCATGAAATTGTTTGGAAGAGCCAGAACCTGGATACTGATATCAATCGGAGAAATGTTTACCATTACCGGTTCTTTTGCAGGATTTCTAAGGCTCTTTTACCAGATAATCCATGACTTCAAATGGCATAGAGTTATTACGGATATTGAGTTGTACAGTCTTACCTATAAGGATTTCTTTGTGGTGGGTATAGGCGTGATCATTTGGTATGTTGTAAGCGTAAGGCAAGAGAGCGGTATGCAGATTCGTGAGCATATCGCCGCTCAGCCATGGCTTTTCAGATATGCCCTGACTGCAGGTGTAATAATGATAACCTTTATTTTTGGAATCTACGGATCATCTTATAACGCTGCCGACTTTATTTATGGAGGCTTTTAAATTATGAAATCAAAATCGGTAAAGACGGTTGTGCAGGTAGTAGTCGGCGTGCTGCTCCTTGCAATGATGATCCTGTATGCATCAAAGGTTTTGGAAAGAAAAGATGCCTATGTAAAGTATGAGGCATTCTTTAGAGAGAAGAATGATTTTGATGTTCTCTTTTTCGGAAGCAGCAACATGCAGCTTATGGTAAATCCGCTTCAGCTTTGGAACGAGCAGGGGATTACATCCTATAATTTTGGTAATACTTCCGAGAGACTGCCTGTGACATACTGGACAATAAAAAATGCCCTGGAATATACAAATCCCAAGGTGGTTGTCATCGAAGTCAGCCAATACGGGGAGACTTTGAAGTACAAGGATATGTACAGCGTTCATCTTGCCTGGGACAGATTTCCTCTTTCTTTGACGAAGATAAAAGCTGTTTATGATATTCTCAGTCCTTCGGATACAAGGCATGAGCTCTTATTTGATATTATTCTTTACCATGACAGATGGTCAGAACTTACTGCTGAGGACTTTTCGGGGAACTATTCAAAGCTTCGAGGCTACGCTGTAAACCGTGAGTATATAGTTTATGACAGGCCCGAGTATGAATTTCGCATAGACAGCGCTGCTCCAGAGACTGAAGGAGTAAAGTACCTGGAAAAAACTGTGGAGGAGCTTCAGGCAAAAGACATACAGGTAGTGTTTGTCCACTCCCCAGAAGTAAACAGTGAGGAGAAGCAGGCCAGGATAAATGCTGTAGCAGTTACAGCAAAAAAATACAATGTTCCGTTCATCGATTTTACTGTAATGGACGAGTCTGTGGTTGACTATGCCACAGATATGTCGGATACAGATCATGTCAACATCCAGGGAGCTGCAAAGCTGACTCATTACTTAGGCGAATACCTTATGTCTGAATTTGGACTTACAAGTCATGCTGGGGATAGTGCCTATGATGAGTGGAATGTAGATTATGAGCAGTTTAGGAAGGAAAATGACGGGGCTACACTGACAGAAGTTAAGCCTGAATGAACTAAGGACAAAAGCTAAAGATTTAGTTCCTTGTGTGATAGAACATAGAAGGATTATGTAATGGTAGGACTTAAGGAATTGCCGTATTATTTAAGTTCATATATGCGCGGACACAGTAAGATGAAGCCGGAAGCTCTTTTCACAGAAATGAAAAAGAGACTTGATGAAGACAAGCCGTTTGTTGCCGGAAAGATTGGCGGATTCGAACTGTGGGCAATGAGAGTTGCTGAGTTTGGATACGCTAACGAATATTCTGCAGCTTATGAGAAACTATGCAATAATGCCGGATTTTTTGCTGAAGATGGAAACACTACTGGAGATGATTCAATTAGGTGTAATATAGAAAATTATTCAGCGCGAATGTTGGACGTTATCACTGATATGGATTATCTCATCAGATGGCAATATCCAAAAGAAGAGTATTTTGTCAGACGATACTGCAGCAAAAGTCTTAAGGATATTGATTGGCTTGGAGTTACTTATCAGGACAGCCCCTTTGGAACAGTACTGAGGGGGCGAAAGGTTCTGGTAATCACACCTTTTGCTGAGGCGGTAGAATCCCAGTATGCAAGGCGCGAGCTTGTTTACAGTGATGATTACCTTCCTGAGTTTGAACTTATGACCTATAAAGCGGTTCAGACAATTGCCGGAAACAGGGATCCCAGATTTGAGAACTGGTTTGAAGCATTAGACTTCATGTGTGAAGAAGTTACCAAAATGGATTTTGATATAGCCTTGGTGGGATGCGGAGCCTATAGTCTGCCCCTTTGTTCAGCTATAAAGAGATCAGGCAAATCTGCTATCCACATGGGAGGAGATGTGCAGCTTATCTTTGGAATAATGGGCAAGAGATGGGAAGACAACGCTTTTGTTCAGAGTATGAAGAATGAATACTGGATTTATCCACCAAAGGGAGATGTTCCCAAGAATGCGGATAAGGTTGAGGACGCATGCTACTGGTAAAGCTTATTTGAAAATGACTATGGGGAAAATAGATTTCCGCATTAGCATAGGTATTAAAGATGCAAAGTAATAACAGGGAATTAGTATCGGTCATAGTTCCGATTTATAACGTTAAAGAGTACCTTGAGAGGTGTGTAAACAGTATATTAAGCCAAAGTTATGAGAATCTGGATATCATTTTGGTAGATGATGGCTCTAATGACGGATCTGAGGTAATATGCGACTCTTTTGCAAAAAAGGATAAAAGAGTTAATGTAATCCATCAGAAAAATGGTGGTGTAGCATCTGCAAGAAATACTGGACTTGATAACTGCAAGGGTGAATTTGTATGCTTTGTTGATTCTGATGATTACATTCACCCTGATTTTATTCTCTATCTTTATACGAAACTTAAGGACAATGACTGCGATATCAGCATGTGTTACCACGTAGTAACTGATGAGTGGGATTATAAGTGTAGTGTTAACTGGGATACAGCTGTTGAAGTATACAGTAAAGAGGAAATCTTTGACAAGTTCTACACTAATATGCACGGTTCCATAATTATGTTGTGGAACAAGATGATCCGAAGAGAATGCATAGGTGACATTAGATTTGACGATGGCTTTATTCATGAAGATGAAGGAACTACATTCAGATTTCTTTACAATGCCAGGAAAATAGCGTTTAGCAATGAGATATTGTACATTTATTACAGCAGAGACGAGAGCATTACTGGAATCCCCTATGACAAAAAACGTTTGGACATACTAAAAGCTTACGAGAATCGCCTTTCATTCTATAAAGAGCATTCTGAGAAGGCATTATATGACAGGGAATGCCAGTACTATCTGTCGGAGATACTGGCGAATTATTATAAGGTTAGCAAGCTCCTTAAGGATAAGAGCATTCTAAGCGAGCTTCGCTTCAAGTATAGGGAAGTATATAATCTGGCAGATAGAAGTAGCTGGAGCACGGGAAGACGAGGGTTATATTTTCTGTGTAAAGGATTTCCTTTGTTGTATGGAAGGATTAAACATACAATAAAGTAATGCTACTCTTAAATCGCAAATGCAGAAAAGAGTTTGGACAGAGCAATGGAATATGCACCAATAGTATTATTTGTATATAAAAGGCTTGATCATGTGACAAAGACTGTAGCTGCCCTGAAGGCTAATCCCGAGGCAGAACAGTCTGTTTTGTATGTTTATTCCGATGCTCCGTCAAAAGAGGCTGATGCTGAAGGCGTAGAGGCTGTCAGAGAATATATTCGGAGCCTGGATGGCTTTAAAGAGGTCGTAGTCACTGAGCGTGAATCAAACTGGGGAATCGAGAAATCTGTAGTTGATGGAGTATCAACTGTCATAAAAAAGCACGGAAAAGTGATAGTAATTGAAGATGACCTTCAGGTCTGTGATCAGTTCTTATATTATATGAACACCTGTCTTAATGAGTACAAGGCTGATAGGAATGTATATTCCATCACGGGTTACAGCTTTTTTAAGTCATTACCTGAAAATGATGGGGTATATGGATATACCAAATCTTTTTGCTCTTGGGGATGGGCGACCTGGCTTGACAGATGGCAGAACCTTAAACGAACCATTGATAAGCACGATGTTAGATTTGTTATGGGAAATAAGGCTGCGCTGGATAACGGTCAGGATTTCTCATATCTTTTCATGCATCAGTACAAGAACGGTGGAGTGACCTGGGATGTGGCCTGGTACCTTACCTGCTTTGCCAACAAGGGACTGACTGTTTTTCCGTACAATACGATGGTCAACAATCTTGGCATGGACGGTTCCGGCGTACATTACAATGATCCAAACGGAAAGAACCGTGTAGAGTCTATAAATGACAGGAAAAAAGTGGAGTTTCCGCTATCCTTTGTATCTTTAGAGAAGTCCACAAAAGATACGATAAAACAGTCACCGGCATGGCAGGACAGGCCTTTTGCAAAAAAAGCGAAAATGCTGGTTAGATTCTGGCTAAATTCCTTTGAGATACTTGTATCCGGGAAAAAGAGTGTTGGGATAAAGTGAGAAAAAATGGCTAAAAAGACCCTTATTATAGAACCCGGCGGTGGGCTGGGTAACAGATTACTTACAATTTCATCTGCTTATAAGCTGGCGAAGGACTGCGGAATCACAGACATCCGCCTTTTTTGGCGCAATAATAATGAGTGTGGCTGTGATTTTGAGGATGTGCTGCAAGATCTGCCGCTTCCTACAAAGGTTAAGACTATGCACTTTGGAAAGGAGTCCTATAAGGAGCTTCTTAAAAAGGGCAGGATTCTTTCGATGGCCCATAAGTTTTTCCAGATGCTTTTTTACAAGATATTCAGGGCCTGGAGCAGCACCTTTCAGCTTAAGGCCTATCAGGACATGCCATTGGAAGAGCAAATGGCTCTAAAGGACAAGGTGCTGGGAAGCAAGGGGAGATTTGTATACATAGAAGCGTATTATCTTTTCTACGGTGAACTTGATCTTAGTGGGATTTCTTTTAACAAAGAAATAATGGCACGGTTTGATAATTTCAGGAAAAAGACCGGGTCTTATGATGCAATGCACATCAGAAGGACTGACAATGTACAAGCTATTAAGAACAGTCCGACAAAGCTCTTCTATGATAAAACAGAAGAAATCCTTAAGGCTGATAATGCCAGAAAGATATATATCGCAACTGATGACGCTGGAATTCTTAATGACCTGAAGATGAGATACCCTGATAATATCTGCTCAGAAGCAAGCACTGCTGCTTCCCGTACCAGTTCTGAGGGAATGCAGTTCGGTCTGTATGAGATGCTTATCCTGTCAGGGGCAGAGACGCTTTATGCCAGCTTTGGAAGCACCTTTACTGTGATAGCTAATGCGATTGGCGGCAACAGGATGGAGACGCTGACACAAAAGACGTAACGGCAGCGATAATATAAAAAATGTGAAGTGGCTAAGGGGATAGCCTGATATGTTATTTAACAGTTTAGATTTTATTATCTTTTTTCCAATAGTTGTATTAGTTTACTATTGTATTCCGGCAAAGCTCAGGCAGATTTGGCTTCTGTTATGTAGCTATTTCTTTTACATGTGCTGGAATCCAAAGTACATTGTGCTGATAATAGGGACGACCATAGTCTCTTTTATCAGTTCTATTGTGATAGAGAAAAAAGAGCTCCTGTGGCAAAAGAGAACAGCGCTTATTAGCTGTATTGTTATAAATCTTGGAGCGCTGTTTTTCTTTAAATACTTCAATTTTGCGATGGACACAGTTTGCCGGATTGCCGGGAGATCTCCCAGGTATCTGGATATTGTGCTGCCTGTCGGGATTTCTTTCTATACTTTCCAGGCTCTGGGGTATGTGATTGATTGCTACAGGGGAGATACAAAAGCAGAGCGTGGTTTCATTACTTATGCGCTGTTTGTGTCATTCTTCCCCCAGCTGGTGGCAGGACCTATCGAGAGAAGTGGTAATCTTCTGGGGCAGATAAAGACATTGTCTGTAGCAAAGAGAACTCAGCTGTTTGAATGGGAGAGTTTTCGGGAGGGCCTGACTCTCATGGCATGGGGCATGTTCATGAAGCTGGTCATTGCGGATAGGATTGCAATCATTGTTGATAATGTCTATAAGAACTGCAATCTATACGGGACAGTAGGTCTGCTGCTGGCGTTCTTTGGATTTGGAATTCAGATATATTGCGACTTTGGAAGCTATTCGATAATAGCCGTTGGCGCCGCAAGGATTATGGGTATCAGGCTTATGGAGAACTTCAATGCTCCTTACTTTGCCACTTCGGTGACCGATTTCTGGAGAAAGTGGCATATTTCTCTGTCCTCATGGTTTAGAGATTATGTGTATATTCCCCTTGGAGGAAACAGGAAGGGCAAGGCAAGGAAGTACCTCAATACCTTTATAGTATTTGCGCTAAGTGGTTTATGGCATGGTGCCAACTGGACCTTTGTTGTATGGGGCGCAATTCACGGCTTATTGCAGATTCTTGAGAATGTATGTAAGCCATTCCTTCATAAGTTTGAGGAAAGGTTTGACATTGATAAGAAATCTGTGGGGTTTACTCTGTGTAGGGCCGCTGTTGTGACTGTGGTTGTGGATTTTGCCTGGATATTCTTCAGGGCAGACAGCTTTGGGCAGGCATATACATTTGTTCACAGGCTTTTTAGTAAGCCTGACTGGTGGATCTTATCTACTGACAAGATCTATACATACGGACTTGATGTGCAGGAGTTCTGGATTCTTGCGTTTGGGCTTTTGATATTGATTATTGTTGATTTTATCAAGGCACGCAGGAAGCTGACTATAGATAAGTGGCTTGGCGGTCAGTTTGTAGTATTCAGGATTGCATTTATGCTGGCAATAGTCATGATGACTATTGTGTTTGGTGAGTATGGACCGGGCTTTGACTCAAAGCAGTTCATATATTTCCAATTCTAGATGCGAGCTGAAAAGATTGGCTGCATAGGGGATGATTTTGCAAGCAAGCTTGATTGGGAGTGAGTTTTTGACATGAAGAAACGCCTTATATGGGTTGAGTTAATAGTATTTATCATATTGCTGGCTATTGGGATAAACAGATTCTATGACGCTGTGAGATACAAGGATACCGGAAGCGGTGGAGGAACTGACAATTTCTATTCTATAAATGTTCCGATTGATGTTATCGTTTTTGGAAGTTCTCATGCTGCGTGCACTGTTAATAATGGGCTGTTGTGGAATGAAGCAGGAATTGCCAGTTATACTCTGACTGCCGGAGCGCAGAAGGGTGATGGAACTGCGTTTTTTGTAAAGGAGGCCATTGCCAAGAATAAGCCTAAGGTTGCGCTGATTGAGACATATCTTTTGGGAGATGTAAGTTACGAAGAAGGCTCTTTTTATAGGACCGCTCTTACCAGCAGGTTTTCAGGACGCTACGTGGACTATGTGACAGGTGTAGTTAAGAGAAATGGCCTGGGACGTGAGATGCTGGAGGGGATGCTCTTAAGACTGCCTATGGTTCACTCAAGGTACAAAGAGCTGACAAAGGCAGATTTTGAACTCGATAATTCCTATATCCTTGGCTACCAGGGAAGTCATGACTGTGAAGCATTTGAAGCACCGGAGCTGATTGGCGAGGGTGGAGGCTCAGAATCAGATGTGCTATCTGTAGATGCGGCTGGAAATATTGAAGAGATAATTAAGGTTTGCAGAGAAAATGGTGTGGAGCCTGTATTTTTTAGTGCGCCTTATGTAGCCACAACTGAGCAACAGAGGACTCAGAATGCAATTCAGCTACATATTGAGGCCCTTGGAGGGACATATATCGATTATCTACAGGAGTATGCTTCTTGCGGTATTGATTTTAGTTCTGACTTCAGGGATTATGAGCACTTAAATGACTTTGGGGCAGAAAAGATCACTAAGGCTCTTTTGACATTTTTGCAGGAAAGATATGAGCTTCCGGATAGACGCGGACAGAACGGATATGACAAATGGGAAGATTATGCCAGATATTTGAGTAATAGACAGCTTGAGTACAGGCTTAAATCCTGCGCAGATATCACTGAATATATGAATCTGGTTTCTGAGGTTAAAGGAGACTATACAGTTATTGTTTCGCTAAATGGCAATTACAGAGCCCTGGGAGACGAGCTGTTTGAGGGTTTTCTTGGGGATTTTGGAGTAGACCATGCAGGATTTGAAAATGGTGGAGCATGGATATTTTCTGAAGGCAATAGCTCTTTTTCTTCAAATGGAACAGCTGAATTTACCGGGTATGCAGAAATTGGCGGTGCAGACGTAAATTTATTTAAAGCTGAAGCAGATGAGTTTGCGCATATCCTTGTTGATGGCTTAGATTATAGTCCCAGCGCCAACGGTATTTCCATTACCTTGTTTGATCAGAGACTGGGTTATGTTATAGATAGTGCGTATGCTGACATATATGAGGGGCTGGACGTACAAAGGACCGAATAAATGGTGCCTTTATTGATGAAAATTAGTGAACCATGAAATGATGTAAGAAAGGTCATAACGCTTATCATGCAAGCATAACGCATTATGACCTTTCATCATATATTTAGTATACACATAGATATGCAGTATCGCCCTTTATTACTAGCTGTTCGTCTACATCAAAACTATCCCAGTCCTTGCCTGCGAAGTATTCATTGTAAATTTCTTCCGGAATAGTGCCACCGTCGTCTAAATGTCTGTCGAACCAGGCTTCCAGCGCACTTCTGGTGGTCTGACCGATTATTCTCTCGTTGATCTGTTCATAATGAATCTTGCTTTCATCGTAGTAGGCAGGAGCATATCCATCATGAACAACGGTTATCTTTGAGACAGTTGTATTATTCTCTTCCTCGTACTTTTCAATTTCCTGTAGAATGATCTTGCTATAAGCCATATCAAGCGTATTGGAAATATATCTTCCGGAAACAATAAAGGAGCTAAAGAGCATCTGAATCCACATGTATCCCATGACACCATAAGATGCCATTTTTACTATTGTTTCCTTGTCTGTAGCAGTTAAAAGAACTATCAAAGTTACAAGCATAAATCCCTGAACAACGTACAAAAGGAAAGACATTCTTGGTGGGAAGTAGAAGACTTCTTCCAGAAGGGGAACGCTAAATATTATTGATAGACTTGCTATTATTGCTACAAGATAGTAAAGAACACTTAATATACCCTTGGACCTGGCAAGCAGATAAATTGAAATTACAAATGAAAGCAAAAATATAATGCCGGGCAAATAAAGGCTTGGCAACAGCGTAAATGAGTTTTTTAGAAACATTATACATTCGCTAAAGAGAGAACTTACTTTTGCTGCCAAGGAAGAATCCTCACCGGACTGAGCAAATGTATATCCGAAAGTATGGAACTCGCTTAAGCTGCTTACGATTTTGATGGCGATAACATTGGCGCCCCCAAGACACATTGGAGTAAGAAGACCGGATATTTCGTCAAGCACAGCCTTTTTGCTCCAGGTAAATTCATGTTCAAGCATATAATAAAACAGTAAAACGATAGCGGCATAGGAAACTACCATCTGATAACAACATACCGCTACAGCAAAAAGAAGTATCGAAGGTATTATCTTGTGCTTTGTATGACAGAATACTCCAAGGGTGGCTAAAAAGAAGCCAAGAAGCATGTATACTGTCATCTCCACAAACATGAAATACTCCATGAACAGTACATTGCAAAAAGCAAGAGCTATTGCCAGATTATATCCGATTAAGACCGGAAGATTCTTGCTTGAAATGAAGCGTTTGAATACACTCTGCAGCAAAGTTATTGAAGCTGCGAGTAAGATGATAGATAAGAAAATGCAGATATAATAGTAATCCGTTGTTCTGATGCCCAATTTACCGAAGATGTAATCAAAGAGCATTATCAGGTATCTGCCACCGCGCAGCCTTTCATCAGTTGAGTCTACGGGGTATACCATATATGTGATGGTGTCTGCATTGTAACTTTTGCGAAGCAGTCCTCCAAAGAATATGGATGCTAACACAAAATTGTATAACAATGAAGTTAACACCTTAGATCTTTTCATTTGTCTTTTTCTCCTGATACAACATTGATAAAAATAGTATACCACAGGCTTGTTTTGTTTATCAAAGAAAAATGCTAAAATAGTGATGGCTTTGGTTACTGGAGCGAGCTGCAAGCGAGTGAACAGTAACTGGCTTTGTGCCATGTTACAGGATATTTGATTATGCGGAGTTTGAATAATGATTTATTACCATGCAGATGATTATGGTGTATGTATAGAGCAGGCAAAGCGTATCTTGGCGTGTAGGACAGAGGGGTGCCTTAACAGCGTCAGTATAATGCCGACCAGCGACTATTTAAGCGAAACAATGCCGCTTCTTGATAAAGAGTGTATGAAATCCATACATATCAATATCAGTGAAGGTAAGGCGCTTTCTGAACCAAAGAAAATACCAATGCTTGTTGATGAGAATGGCTATTTTAACAGATCTTTTGGTAAACTGTTTCTTGTGTCTCTTTTTGCAGGAAGGGAACTTCAAAAGCAGGTTGAAATAGAGGTTTATGCTCAGATAAAAAGAGTTCTTCAATATATGCCGGAGGACTATAAGCTGAGGCTAGACAGTCACAGACATTATCATGCGATTCCCGCTATTTTCAGAGGCGTGTGCAAAGCAGCCGAAAGAACCCATAGAGAGATCCAGTATATCCGTCTGCCTATAGAATCTTTTAGGCTATATTTGGGGAAACCATCTCTGTGGCCAAGAATTCAGCCTCTTAGCATTATAAAGGCTCTGGTTTTAAACACATGTTGTATATTTGATAAGAATTATTTGAAGAAACTGCGCCTTCAGGATAAAACCTGTGCCTACATAGGCGTTATTTTTACGGACAGGATGTTTTTTGAAAATATTGCGCCTCTGGTAAAAATGATAAAGGCAGGGAAAATCTTTAGAAATCAGGATGTGGAGATTCAGTTCCATCCGGGAAAAGTGCTAAAGGGTGAGCCTTTACATAAAACAGAGTTTGCTGATTGGTTTTCTTCAAAGAACAGAGATAAAGAAGCAGAGGCACTAAAACGCTTTTCTAAGGAGTTACTATGAAAGACGACATACTTTTTCTGGTATTACCATGCTATAACGAGGAAGAGACCCTTGAGGACAGCCACAGAAAACTGTCAGCATTTCTTCAAAACATGGTAAAAGATGGAAAAATATCAGATAAGAGCAAGATGCTCTTTGTTGATGATGGTTCAGTTGACAGGACCTGGGAGATTATTGCCGGATTGTCTCAGGCTGACAATATGGTAGAGGGATTAAAGCTAGCACACAACAGGGGCCATCAGGTTGCTATATATGCCGGAATTGAGGAGGCTTCCAAATGTGCCGATGCGATTATTACGATTGATGTGGACCTTCAGCAGGATATAAATGCAATTCCTGATTTTATGGCAGCCTTTGAAAAAGGTTGTGATGTTGTATATGGCATAAGAAATGACAGAAAATCCGACGGATTCTTTAAAAAAGCCACAGCATCTTTTTACTACAAACTGATGCATCTTGTGGGAGCAAACATTATCCCCAATAGTGCAGACTATAGGCTTTTATCCAGGAAGGCCGCCAGGGCCCTTACCCAGTACAAGGAATCAAATCTGTTTATCCGTGGAATCGTTCCGGATATGGGCTTTAAATCCGACATGGTGTATTTTGATGTTCATGAGCGAGAACATGGGAAAAGTAAATACACACTCCACAAAATGCTTCGACTTGCGGCTGACGGAATCACATCCTTCAGCATCATCCCAATACGCCTTATTCTGTATTTTGGCTTTTTGGTACTACTTTATAGTATTGGCGTAATCATTCACGACGTGTATGTTTATCTCATGGGAAAGACCGTTGACGGTTGGGCATCTCTTCAGGCATCTATCTGGTTTTTTGGATCTGTTCAGCTGGTTGGCATTGGAGTAATAGGCGAATATATTGGCAGGATTTATATGGAATCCAAGCGCAGGCCAAGGTATATAATCGATGAAAAGACGATTGATGCAGATAAGAAAGAAAATTAACAGCTTGTTCGAGTGGTAACCAGTGAGACAATGAACATAACCTTTTTAAAACTATACATAACAAATGAAATAAACAGCAGTTTCTACAATTCCCAGGAGATTGGCCTTGCCAAGGCGGTGACTACAGTTTATCCGGAGCACAGGGTGAATATTGTTCTGTTAACAAGAGGCGAGAGCAAGACTCAGCAGATTACGGATAGGGTAACTCTTTACGTTGTTAAAGCTAAGGGATTGGGGCATCATGGAAGAATAGATCTTTCGCTGTTAAAAGAGCTGAAGACAGACCTGGTGCATCTTTTGGCTGATAACATGCTATATGCCCCCAATGTAATCAGATACTGCCGCAAAAATGGGATAAAGTACCATCTTTATATTGGAACTCTATTCACTGACAGTAATAAGTGGTACCGGAAGACTCTGGACAGGCTCATGATGGCCAGAAACATTGCTGAGTACAAAAAGAGCGTGGTATATGTTAAGACTCCGGCAGTACAGAAACAGTGTCAGGAGCTCGGAATAGAGGCAAAGCTAGCTCCTGTGGGACTCAGCAGAGAAGATGTGGAACTTTCCGATAGGCCTGTTGATGAAATCAGGGCGCAATACGGGATTCCGGCTGACAAGAGAATACTGCTGTTTGTTGGAAGACTTGAGGAATACAAGCATCCGCTGGATGCTGTGGACGTAATGCGTGGTCTTGATGACCATCTGGTAATAGTTGGGCAGGGATCGCTTGAGGGAGAGCTGAAGAAAAGAATTGCAGAATATGGTTTTGAGGATTGCGTGACGATAATCCCTCGAGTTCCAAATTCAGAGATGAAGCATCTTTACAAGGCATGTGACTATTTTGTGAATTTCAATCCGGATGAGATCTACGGTATGTCGATTCTTGAGGCAATGGTTCACAGATGTTTGGTGTTTGCAATTCATGCGCCGGGGCCGGATTATCTGATTGATGATGGTGTGACGGGATTCTTGTGCGATTCTGTGGAAGAGATGACTATGCAGATTTGTAAGTGTGAGGCAGCAGAAGACAGCGCTGCCAGGATTGCCGAGAGGATGCACACGGATACCGGGACAATTGAAACAGGTGCCATGAAGGAAACCGGAAATCGTGGAGCTATACTGGATGAAGCAAGAAAGAATGTGCTTGAAAACCTTACCTGGGACAGGCTTGTGGCTAGGTTTGAAGACTTTAGATTTTAATGGTGCTTTATCCATCCGAATGTGATAAACTATCCTTGGCATTTTATAGTCATTGATACGAAAATGCGAATAACCGGGGGAGCTTGTAAGCATTTTTGTGTCAATGTTTTTTAGCTAAGATTTATAAAGGGAGTTTGGTATGAGTAACAAATACAGGACATTTCAGACCTATGCACTCTGGGTGATAGATATGGCGTGCATAGTTATTTCTTATGTGTTCACTACATGGCTGCGTTACAACAGCAACAACGATTGGGGAGACAAAACGCTCCACTACATGGTATGCGTGGTGTTCCTATTATTTTGTACCGGTTTTGCGCTTCTTGCAGACTGGAACAGAGATTTTTTGACAAGAGGATATGTTGTTGAGCTGCTGTCTGTCATAAGGCTTGTGGCTATTATCACTGTTCCGTCGATCACACTGGTATATTTCCTTGACTGGTCTAAGTTTTTGTCACGTTTTGTTATCCTGAATTTCATCTGGATTGACATTATTCTTACCCTTGTGGCCAGACTTATTTTCAAGAGTGCCTTTAGAAAGCATATCTCCAGCGATCAGAATGTAATCAAGGTCGTTGTGGTTTCTGAAAAAGAGCTTATGGAGAAGACTGTAAAGAACCTTATCAAGAGTGGCTCTACAGTTGGCTACAAGGTTGTTCGTGCTTACTGCGTGGACGTGGACAAGAATAGTCCTGATGCCAACGACGACTGGTACATTGATGATGTACACGTTCATTATGGAATGGAGAATCTGACAGAGCGTCTTATTACAGACCCATTTGATGAAGTCTTTATCAACACACCTAACATTCCTCAGCGTAACATGGAAGACATTATTCTGGGCTTCGAGGAAATGGGCGTAACAACCCATTACAACTTGGAACTCCCTGACCTTGGGAAGGCCGTATCTGTGGTTGGTGATTTCCTTAACTACACAGTTATTTCTTACACAATGTTCCGCTCCAGTTACAAGAGACTCTTTATAAAAAGAATTTTCGACATAATCGGCGGCTTTGTGGGACTTATACTTACCGGAATCATTACAATTTTCCTTGCTCCTGCTATTAAGCTTGATTCTCCGGGACCTGTTTTCTTTTCCCAGACGAGAATTGGCAAAAACGGCAGACGTTTCAAGATTTACAAGTTCCGCTCCATGTACATTGATGCAGAGGAGAGGAAGAAAGAACTTATGGATCAGAACGAGATGAGCGGTCTCATGTTCAAAATGGAAGACGACCCTCGTGTTACCAAGGTGGGTAAGTTCATTCGTAAGACCAGTCTTGATGAGTTCCCCCAGTTCCTCAATGTCCTTAAGGGCGATATGAGTCTTGTGGGCACAAGACCACCGACAGAGAACGAGTTCCAGGAGTACAACGAGCATTACAGAAGACGTCTTTCTATGACTCCCGGACTTACAGGAATGTGGCAGGTAAGTGGTCGAAGCGATATTCAGGACTTTGACGAGATCGTTAGGCTTGACCTAAAATATATCGATAACTGGAGTCTTACTGAGGACTTCAAGATTCTGCTTAAGACCGTAGGGGTTGTGCTGTTCAGTAAGGGAGCAAAATAAACGTAAGCTGCGCATTTCGTGAGAAAATGAATCAGGAGTGAGCTGCAAGCGAGTGAACAGTAACGAACTCTTGAGTGCTTTTGATTACAATTTGGATTATGAGTGAGTTTAGAAAGTATGACAGAATAATAATTGGAGCTGGATTGTATGGCCTGTATGCTGCACTTTTTTGTGCTAAGCGTGACCTTTCAGTGTTGGTGTTGGAAAAAGAACCTGATGCCTTCAGTAGGGCGACCTACATAAATCAGGCCAGAGTCCACATGGGGTATCATTATCCCAGAAGCCTTTCGACGGCCATGAAGTCCGCAGGATATTTCAAGCGCTTTGTGGATGACTATGGATTTTGCATTCACAGTAAGTTTGATCAGATTTATGCAACATCAGAGAACTTCAGTTGGACCAATGCCAGGCAGTTTATTGATTTCTGCAAGGCAGCGGGCATAAGGTGCGATGAGGTACCTGCCTCAAGATGGTTTCAGTATAAGATGTGTGACGGTGCGTTCTTTACAGAAGAGTATACCTATGATGCACATATACTGAGGGATTATTTCGTAGATGAGTTGGATAAATGCGCAAATGTCACTATCAGATATAACTCAGAGATAAAAGAGATTCTGCAGGGTACGGATGATTATTGCGTGATGCTTGAATCGGGAGAGAAATACTGTTCCGGATTTGTGCTGAACGCAACATATGCTTCTGTGAATCAGATTCTGAGAAAAGTTGTGACTAATGTTAGTGACGAATCGGGAGAGGCGGCTAGTAATTCTTATGCTGGAAACACAAGGCGTGTGTTCGAGAAAGATGCTTTCGCTATAAAGTATGAACTTTGCGAGATTATCCTCTGTGACGTTGATGATAACTTAAAGAACGTTGGCTTGACGGTTATGGATGGGCCCTTCTTTTCTATCATGCCCTTTGGCTTAACCGGCAAACATTCACTTACCTCTGTGACTTTTACACCTCATGTGACAAGTTACGATGAAGTACCGCAGTTTAACTGTCAGAAAAGACTCCTTGAGCGGGGCGGCTACAAGTGTACCAGTGAGTGCCTTGGGAACTGCAACAGATGTCCGGAAAAGCCTGAGTCCTCCTGGGAGTACATGAGCCATCTGGCACGCAAGTACATGAAGCCTGAATACGGTTTCAGGTATGTGGAATCACTTTTTTCCATGAAGCCAATACTTAAGAGCTCAGAGATTGATGATTCGAGGCCAACGGCCATAAAAGTACATTCAAGTGAGCCGACATTTATCAGTGTTTTGTCCGGTAAGATAAACACGGTGTATGATCTTGACGAATATTTATGGCCCGAACAAAAATGAGGAAGTAGCATGGAGAACAAGTTTGTATCCATTGTGGTTTATCTCCACAATGAGGAAGAAAATATAATACCGTTTTTGGATGTGGCTGTCAGCAGCATCGCAGGACTCTTCAAGAAGTACGAGGTCATTTGTGTGGATGATGCCTGCAGCGACGGGACTGTTGAGAAAATAAAGAACTATGCCTTTGAGAAAAAGCTTGATGGCATAGTTTCTGTTGTTCATATGGGCTTCTATCAGGGCATCGAACCTTCCATGAATGCCGGAAGAGACATTGCAATCGGAGACCTTGTCTATGAGTTTGATCATATCGTTGTGGACTATGAAAAGAGCCTTATAGAGGATGTATATAACGAGATGGTGAAGGGCTACGACATTGTAGCTGCTTCCAATGCAAAGTTTAAGCGGTTCACTTCCAATCTTTTTTACGGACTGTTTAATAAGTACAGCAAATCTTTTGCCAAGATTGGACCCGAGACCTTCAGAATCGTGTCGAGGCGTGCTATTAATCGCATCAAGGCTATAGGAACACACATTCCGTATAGGAAAGCGGTATACGCCAACTGTGGTCTGAATATGAGCACCCTAAGCTATCAGCCGGTTGGAAATGCAGCGGGGAAAGGAAGCAAAGCTACTTTCTCTGAGCGCGGCGGACTCGCTCTTGACACATTCATATATTTTACCAATATCATGGAGAGAATTTCCGCAGTTTTGAGCGGTGGATTTCTGATTGTTTCGCTGGGATGTCTTATCTACTCTGTTATTGATCACTTCACAGGAGAGAATGTCGCTGCCGGTTGGCCATCACTTATGAGTTTCATGTCAATTGGATTTTTTGGAGTGTTCGCACTGCTTACCATCATCCTCAAGTATCTGGCAGTTATGCTGAATCTGATCTTTAGGCAGCAAAGATACATGGTGGCGGATATTGAAAAAATAGTGGGAAAATAATGATATCGAATTTCGAAATATAGTTCATGATGCTACATATACTGATAATAATCGTAAAGAAGGCAATGGCAATTTGATGACAATAAATATTTTATTTCCGGTTTTAAATGAACATCTTCGCCTTGAAAAGGGCATAGATAAATGTATGGCTTATATGAGGGAGAACGTTAAGATACCCTATAAGCTCACGATTGTAGACAATGGCTCCGACGATGATACTCCGGATATCGCAAGACGATTGGAAAAAAAGTACGAAGAAGTTGAGTATGTGCGTATCGAGGAGAGAGGCGTAGGGATTGCCTTTAAGACCGGTGTAGAGCGCACGACTTCAGATATCGTCGGCTATATGGACATTGATCTTTCTACGGACCTGTCCTATCTTGATAAGACAATAAAGCTTTTTGAAAAAGATAATAAACTACAGTATGTCAATGGCTCCAGATTCAGCAAGGATTCCCAGACCCACGGCAGAAAGTGGTACAGAAAGATCACATCCGCAGGTCTTATCTTAATTCTTAAGACCGTGTTCCACATGAAGGCAACAGATGCACTGTGCGGTTTCACCTTCCTTCGCTCAGATGTGGCAAAAAAACTGGTGAAACAGTGCTCGGATGATAAAGGCTGGTTCTACACTGTGGAACTGCTTTTAAGAGCGGAACGCCAGAATATGAGAATTCTGGACATGCCTATTGAGTGGGTTGAGGACTACGACACCACAGTCAACGTTCCCAAGACCATCAAGAACTACATTATTCGAATCGTGAAGCTGAAGAAGCTTTTTAGAGAGGAGAAGCGCTACGCTCGGATTTCTTAAGAAAAGTATTTAATTATAGAAGTAGTGACAAATTGGCGAAAATATGCACCCAACTAGTCACGGCCTACAGTCAAAAATGAAAGGAAACCATATGCTTAAAAGGATAGATTTAACAAGGGATTACAAGAGGCACGAAGCAGAGTACCAGGCTGCTATCAAGGCCTGCTGTGAAGATACAGCCTTTTCCGGTGGTAAGTACGCGGATAGATTTGACAAAGAATTCGCTGAGTTTCTTGGCGTAAAGTATGTACAGGGCCTTAACAATGGTACATCCGCTCTTCACTGTGCCATGGCAGCTCTTGGAATCGGTGAGGGAGACGAAGTAATCGTTCCGGCAAACACCTACATTGCCACAGCCTGGGGAGTGACCTATTCCGGCGCAACTCCTGTGTTTGTAGACTGCACAGCTGATACCTGGGAAATTGACCCTTCAAGGATTGAGGAGAAGATTACCGACAAAACCAAGGCAATCATTGGCGTTCACCTTTATGGTCAGCCCTTCGATTTTCCTGCAGTAAAAGAGATTGCGGACAGGCATAACCTTTTTGTTGTAGAGGATTGTGCTCAGGCCCATGGTGCAAAGGTAGAGGGTAAGATGGTAGGAACTCTGGGCGAAATCGGATGCTTTAGTTTTTACCCGGGAAAGAATCTTTATGCCTTCGGTGAAGGCGGCGCTGTTTCTACAAACAACGCTGAATACGACCATTACATGAATGTTATGAAGAATCAGGGCTGTGAAGTAAGATACTATCACAAGATGATCGGATATAACTACAGGCTTGAAGGCCTTCAGGGAGCGGTTCTTTCTGTTTCACTTAAGTACCTTCCTGAGTGGACAAAGCGCAGACAGGAAATCGGAAAGAGATATCTTGCTGAGATCACAAATCCTAAGTTTACACTTCAGGCTCATCCTGAGAATACAGAGCCTGTTTTCCATCTCTTTGAGGTGGAGGTTGAGGGAGATCCTGAGGACTTCCTTGCTTACATGAAGGAAAAAGATATTGAGTGCAACCGTCACTATCCTGTTCCATGCCACTTACAGGAGGCGTATAAGGATCTGGGCTATAAGAAGGGTGACTGCCCTAACGCGGAGTATCTGGCAGAGCACTGTGCAACCCTTCCTCTTTTCCCTGAGATGACTGATGATGAGGTTACCATGGTCATCGAGGCGGTTAATGCGTATTGATAAAATGACTAAGCCATATTATGAATAAAATAATTGAATGCATATAGAATTATGAAAACGAAGGAATTATAGATGTTTGCATATTCACTTCCAAAATGGAATGCAAAATTAAATATAAAAGCACTTAGTATTGTTACTACTATAATCTATATACTGACCACGCTTCCCCTTTTAGTGGTCGGACTTTATAACTGGCCATCAGCGGATGATATGTCATTGGCGCTTGAAACCTACAGATGTTATAAGAGTACGGGGAATGTCATAGCTACTTTTTTTACAGCCTTTAAGGTTGGTTTCAATGAGTACATGAGCTGGATGGGATACTTTTTTTCCAATGTAATGTTCTGTTACAGTCCAAGCATCTTTGGTGAGAGATGGTACGTGTTGGTTGCTTTTGAAATGTTGGGAATCCTAACCTTTGGAGTATGTTATTTTTTCAATGCTCTTTTTGTAAAGGCTCTTAGAAGTGACAAACATCTGGCAAACATCGCGTCAATGCTTACTCTGACAGTAATCGTTCAGTGTATGCCGGAGGGGCTTTCGAGGGTTGAGTCATTTTACTGGTACAGCGGAGCCATCAACTATATGTTCATGTTCAGCATGGCTCTTTTCTGGCTGGGGCTGATGATAAGAACTGTTTATGAAGCTGATTCGAAGGCGAGATTTAGAAAAATTCTGTGGGCTTGCTTTTGGGGATTTTGGCTTGGCGGTGCAAATTATATGACTGCCCTTCAGTGTGCGATATGCAGCGTGCTTATTATAGTGATCTTTTTTATGTACAAAGCGGGCAAGGCTACTATAGAGGTATACGATGGCGCAGGGAGCGCAGTTACAGTAAATACTAGAACTGTTACAGATAAGCCCGGTCAGGCAAAAGACTTTGAGAAGATCTGGATTCCGGCTGGTATCAACCTACTTGGATTTATGGCATCCTGTTTTGCTCCTGGAAATGCCACAAGAGAAGCGCTTGTTGAGGGCTTTGGAGCGGTTAAGTCCATATTTATAGCAATCCTTTATTCTTACAATATGATGATAACTGTTTATACCAGATGGGAAATTTTGGCAGCAGCAGCTCTGATGATCGTAGTTTCCTGGAAGATGGCAGGTATTATCAGACATAGATTCCAGCATCCCTTCATCTTTTCAGCTTTTGCCTTTGGATTGAGTGCATCCAATATGGTGCCACCACTGTATGCTTTGGCGAATCTTGAAGCGGGAAGGCTTATGTCGATTATTTTTGCAGAGTATATTGTTATGCTTATGCTCACAGTGTTTTACGTTACGGCCTGGGCGAGACAGACATTGTTTTCTTCAGATGAAAAACATTCAGAAAATGTCGTGGCTTTTTCAAATGTATCATCGAGCATGATCATATCCTGTGCAGTTTTCATCATTTTTGGCTCAGCCCTTTGCGTATATGATAATCCGCAATACTATTCTGCCAGTGCTGCATTTTCTGATCTGGTATCCGGTGATGCTGCTACTTATTTAAAAGAGAGCAGGGAGAGGCTTGAGATTTTGTCTGATCCTTCTGTGACAAAAGCAGTTCTTTTGCCTTATTCTGCGCAGCCTAAGATGCTATATTTTGATGATATTACAAAGGATAAAGATTACTGGATAAACAGTATCATGGCAAGATATTATGAGAAAGACAGTGTAGTAATTGGGGGAAGTAACTGATGGGGGTAAAAAGATTTTTTAATCAGTTCGTGGTTTTTCTCTTGGGGATTGCTGCTGCAGTTGTTTTTTTTGTCAGTTTTTTTACTACAATTTATTATGACGCCCATGTAGATGTGGACTTTCCTCACTATAAAAATGAGACAATACTTCATTTGGTGCTGTCTATGCTGGCTGTTTTTGTTTTCTTTTTTATAGTTTATAAAAAGAAATGGCTGGAATCAGGAAAAGTTCTGGTGGCGGCTCTTATTTTCTGCACTGCATATTGCATGATGCTGATCATTTCCATTAAGCCGCAGCCTGTTGATGATTCCAAACTTATTGATGATGTTCTGGTTCAGTTTTCAAACGGTGATTACTCGTCCTTGACGGGGAGAGGGGGATACCTTTACACCTGGCCTTTTCAGCTGGGATATTTCCTTTTCGGACAGCTGATTGATAAAGTTTTCAGTCATGGCAACTATTTTGCCTGGGATGTCATCCAGGTGATCTGCATTCTGATAACCGTTTATCTTTTGTACCAGATAGCCTGGGAGCTTTTTGAAAACAAGAGAATTTGTGGAATCATGGCTCTTCTAAGTTTTGGAATGCTGTTTTTCTATAACTATTCGACCTTTATTTATGGAGACATCTTGAGCCTTGCGCCTCAGACCATGGCCCTTTACCTGACAATACTGTTCGTGAAAAAAGAGCGCTTTGTATATGGGATATTATCGGCTGTTTGCATGGGAATGGCGGTTCTTCTGAAAACAAACTGTGAAATTGCCATGATTGCTATAGGAATCATCCTGTTTTTCAGTACCTGGAAGGATGAACTTGGGGAAAATGGATATTGTTCCTATGAACCATTAAGAAGATTTGCCAAAAGAGCATTTCTTATTCTTTTGATGATTCTTGTAGTTAAAGGTTTTACGGGAGCAGTAGACGGGTATTACTGCAAACTTACAGGTCTTTCAGAAATTCCAGGTGGCAGCCCTTCTGTTTCCCACATAGTTATGGGCTTGTCCGAGAGTGAGCTTGAGGATGGCTGGTACAACCGCTACAATTATGATGTTTTCGCGGCGAATGATTACGACACGGAAAAGACAAAGGCAGCAGCCACAGAGGATCTGAAGGAGAGACTGCAGTTCTTTTTACAAAACCCGGGATATTTTGCAAGGTTTATGGCAAGAAAGTTTGCTACCCAGTGGGCAGATTCAGTATGCATCACTACCCATAATCTGGACCTTGTCAGCAGACATGTGGACAATCCCGGTGTTCTAAAAGACTTTATTGTTTTTGGAAAAGGTAGTATTATTCTTAGATGGATTATGAATGTATTCATGAGCGTATGCTATCTTTGCGTACTGATTTATTTGATCTCGCGCTTTTTTGTGGGATTTAGGCGCCGGAAAGACCAGAGGGCAGAGGCGGTTATGCAGGTTACGACGCAGGAGATGCTGCTTCTTGTGCTTATCCTTGGGGGCATGGCTTTCCATCAGTTCTGGGAGGGCTCATCAAGATACGCCATGAGATACTATATATACTGGATGCCCTATGCAGCTTTTGGAATGGACAGGGCACTAGGGAAAATAAGTCACTTTATTCGCAAAGATAGTTGAGCGAAAGTTTAGAAACATACTATGACTAGGAGATTTTGTAATGCCAATTAGAATCAACAGTTTTATGGGAAAATTTGGATGGTTTGCAAGAAAGCATTTTCCGATGCTTGCCAGCAATGCCTATCTTAAGCTTCAGTTTGTGACCAGAAGTAAATCACAGAAGGCTTATTGTGACTACTTCCTGAATTCTAAGGAAGTACCGATGCCTAACGTTGTTAATATTGAGACTATCAACAGGTGTAATTCAACCTGTGCTTTCTGCACAGCCAACGTTCATGCTGAGTGCAGACCTCTAGCCAAGATTGACGACGATCTTTACAAGAGCATTATCGACCAGTTGGCAGACTGGGGCTATAAGGGACATCTTACTCTTTACGGTAACAACGAGCCTCTTCTTGATACCAAGATTGTGGAAAGACACAAGTATGCAAGAGAGAAGCTTCCGGACAGCTTTATCTTTATGTCCACAAATGGCCTTATTCTTACAATTGATAAGGTAAAAGAGGTTGCGCCATACATCAACCAGCTGATCATCAACAACTATTCCATGGAGATGAAGCTCCACAAGAATATTCAGGAGCTTTATGACTACGTTAATGCTCATCCTGATGAGTTTAAGGACCTTGATATCGAAATTCAGATGAGATACCTTCAGGAGGTTCTTACCAACAGGGCAGGAAGTGCGCCTAACAAGAAGGAAACTGAGAAAGTAATTAAGGAAACCTGTCTTCTTCCATTTACAGACATGTGGATCATGCCAAACGGAAAAATGGGTCTTTGCTGCTGCGACAATTTTGAGACCACTGATTTTGGTGATCTGACAAAGATGAGTCTTAAAGAGGCCTGGGGAAGCGAGAAATTCCAGCAGGTTAGACGCCAGATTGCTGAGGGACGTCAGAATTATCCGTTCTGTAAGCACTGCGACTTTATTGATGCGGGCTTTAGAATGCAGATTGTCAATGCTATCCTGCGTGGGGACCAGGATGCTGCCAATAAGCTTGGCGGACATGAGCGTATGAAGATCGGAAATAAAAATAATTCAGATGATGGAATTAAATGATTGATATAAGTATTATTCGGGGAAGGTAGTTTTTATGGACAAAATCGCGGTACTTATTCCGTGTTACAACGAGGAAAAGACCATAGGTAAGGTTGTTAGGGATGCCAAAGCGGCGCTTCCTGAAGCCACTATCTATGTATATAACAATAACTCCAAGGACAGGACGGTAGAGGTTGCCAAGGAGGCGGGGGCCATTGTCAGGAACGAGTACATGCAGGGCAAGGGGAATGTTATCCGCAGGATGTTTAGAGAGATTGATGCCCTTGTGTATGTGATGGTGGACGGAGATGATACCTATCCTATGGATGCAGCTCCTGAAATGGTGGATAAGGTTCTCAATCACAACGCTGATATGGTTGTTGGTGACAGATTATCTTCAACCTATTATCAGGAGAATAAAAGACCTTTCCATAACTTTGGAAACAATCTTGTGAGGGGAACAATAAACAGGCTCTTTCACAGTGATGTCAGGGATATTATGACGGGCTTTAGGGCTTTCAGCTATGCCTTTGTTAAGACATTTCCTGTATTATCCAAGGGATTTGAGATTGAAACTGAGATGACCATTCATGCTGTATACAATAACATGCAGATTGATAATGTCATCATTGATTATAGGGACAGACCGGAGGGTTCAGTAAGTAAGCTTAATACCTACGCTGATGGCTTCAAGGTTCTCCGTACTATTATGAGACTTTATCGTAGCTACAAGCCTTTCAGGTTCTTCTTTGCATTTGCCTGCTTGCTTGCGCTGGTGTCCATAATATTCTTTATCCCAATCCTTCAGGAATACTGGGAAACACACCTGGTTCCAAGGTTCCCTACGCTTATTGTATGCTGCTTCATTATGCTTGCAGCAGTGCAGAGCTTTTTTGCAGGGGTAATTCTGTCGACCATGGCATTGGCAGACCGCAGACAGTTTGAAATGCAGCTGAACATGCTCCACAGACACCGCGAGAACGACCGCAACGTATAAACGATGAAACATTTAGATAATAAAAAACAGAAGTCTGATTGTACTAAATAACATGCAATGAGGACTTCTGTTTTTTATTATCTTAGTGTTTCACTGCGAAGGAACAGTGAGCAAATATAATTATGAGGTCCGGATGATATCGCTATCACCCCTCAGGTTTAGCCAGTAGATATTCCCCGTTAAGGTACTTCTGGTACTCCTCAGGGAAGTCTCTGGAGAAGTATTCGTCGGGATATTTGTAGTACTCATCAGGATTGAACTCGGCTATCTTTACAAACTCGGTCTGTCTGTAGGCAGTGGGTTCATATCCTTCCATTGAATTAGGAATGTGAGCGATTATTCTTGCAAATACCTGGCGCCCTGTGACAGTGAGGTGAACGTTATCCATAAGGTACTGGCTTGCTGTGTCCATGTAGAGGTCACACTTTGATCTTGTCATAGTGTCAAGGCAGTAAAGCCCGGCCTCTTCAGCAACGTTGTTGATCTTCTTGGCGTAGTCCTGAAGTGTTCCGACACCGTTACTTGTTACGTAGGTATCGCCCAGATAGGTTCCGTCGGGAGCATAATAAAGTCCGTAAAATGGTGTGATAAGAACAATTGTGGCATTGGGACTTATGTTTTTAAGAACCTGAATGCCGGCTTTAAGAGCACCATAGTAGGTGTGGAGTTCGTTGATGTCGGCATAGCCGGAACTCCATTTATCAAGCTGGATTTTGTTGAAGAAATCATTGGCGCCGTATTCGATGAAGTAGTAATCAACCTTCGCCGGATCAACCTGGTTCATTCTTTCCAAAACGTCAGGATTGGATGCAAGGACCTGATTTCTGTTGACTCTTCCCTCAAGGGAATAAGCTATTCCGAGGAAAGAAGTTGAAGTCCAGTTGTCGTAGTCCTGAGTGTTTACTGTAGTAAGCTCAATGGCAGCAGTGGTTCCACCGATTCCAAGGTTATAGGATTTGCCGTTTGGAACTCTTTTCTGAACATAGCTTGCGATGTCTGTACCATCAGCTCTTCCATTAGCTATCTGGCTGTCACCAATAAAGACCATCACCAGTTCCTTGTCTATATCGTATTTCGAAGCTTCTTCAGCGGAACTGTCTGTGACATCTGCGTTGGCAGCTGATACTTCCTCGATATCAGGCTCTGCCAGATCTTCAACAACAACGATCTGATCAGAAGAAATTTCCGGCTCCGCAACGCTGCTGTTTTCGCTGCTTGCTACTGAAACCTCTTCTGTGGATTCTTCTGTGCTGGCATTGACAACAGGTTCTTCGGAATTATTGGCTCCCAGAGAACATCCGGTAAGCATGATAATAAATGCCATAGATATGGCAGCTAGTTTCTTTATATCTTTTTTCATACCCAATTTCTCCTTTTAGATTACTTTCTATTCTATCACTAAATTCCAAATAGTGTTGTTAAATTTATTTGAAGAAAAGAACGTGTTAGGTTATACTATTTACGTTGGTTTGGATTAAACAAAGCGACTTAAGAATAATAGGTTAGAGGATAAATGTATGAAGAAGGCATTGGTGATCGGTGCAGGTCCTGCTGGTCTTACAGCTGCATATGAGCTTTTGAGTAAGTCGGGGGACTATCAGGTTATCGTTTTTGAGGAATCACAGCAGTTTGGAGGTATCTCCAGAACTGTTAATTATAAGGGAAACCGCATGGATATGGGTGGCCACAGGTTCTTTAGTAAGGTCCCTGAGGTTAACGAATGGTGGGAGAAGATGCTTCCACAGCAGGGATCACCTACCTATGATGATATAGTTCTTGGCAGACCCATGAAGATGGCTGAGGGTGGCCCTGATCCTGAGAAAGAAGATAGGGTAATGCTGAAAAGACATCGTGTTTCCCGTATTCTTTTCGATTCTAAGTTTTATGACTATCCAATTTCTTTAAAGGCAGAGACTTTCAAGAATTTTGGCCTTTTGACCACACTTCAGGTAGGATTTTCCTATATGGGCTCAGTTTTCCATAAGAGACCTGAGGATAATCTTGAGAATCTTTATATCAACAATTTCGGTAAAAAGCTTTACTCCATGTTCTTTGAGTATTACACAGAGAATCTTTGGGGAAGACATCCAAGTGAGATCGATGCGTCCTGGGGCAAGCAGAGGACAAAGGGCCTTTCTATATTCGGAATCATCAGAGATTACCTTGGCAGACTCTTTAAGGTAAAAAATCGTAAGGTTAACACTTCACTCATAGAAGAGTTTAAGTATCCTAAGCTCGGTCCCGGCCAGCTTTGGGATGTTACTGCTGAAGAGATAAAGAAGCTTGGCGGAACCATTATCATGGGAGCCCAGGTTACCAGGATTCGCAAGGACGGAAATCATGTTCTCGGCGTTACTTACCTTCAGGATGGCAAAGAGGTTGAAATTGACGGAGATGTTGTTATCAGCTCTATGCCAATCAAGGACCTTATTGCCGGTATGAATGATGTTCCTGCAGACCCTGCAAGGATTGCAGCAGGTCTTCCATATCGTGATTACATGACTCTTGGTGTTCTTGTTCCGAAGCTCAATCTTGAGAATAAGACAAATATTAAGACCATGGGTAATATCGTTCCGGATAACTGGGTTTATGTTCAGGACAGAACAGTTAAGATGGGACGTTTCCAGATTTACAACAACTGGTCTCCTTACCTGGTAAAAGACCTTGAGAACACAGTTTGGGTAGGACTTGAGTATTTCTGCTTTGAAGGTGATTCAATGTGGAATATGGCTGAAGACGAGTTTGCTAAGATGGCTATCGATGAGATGGTCAAGCTTAAACTTATCGGCAGTGCATCAGAAGTTATTGATTACCATATGGAGAGAGTTAAGAAGGCTTATCCTGCGTACTTTGATACCTATGATGAGATGGACAAGCTGGTTGACTACCTTAACACCATCGACAATCTTTACTGCGTAGGTCGTAACGGACAGCACAGATACAACAACATCGACCACTCAATGTGCACTTCCTTCGAAGTTGTAAAGAACATTTTGAGCGGCGCCACAGACCGCAGCAACATCTGGAATGTCAACACCGAGGAAGAGTACCACGAGACCTCTGAATCAGAAGATGACAGCGTGGAAATCGACTAAAGTTTCGACGAGTGAATGTAGATACCTGTCGAAGAAAACATATATATCTACTCGCTATTCCTTCGCAGTGAAACATTAAGCTAACAAAAACAGAAGTCCTCATTTCATGTTATTCAAAACAATCGGACTTCTGTTTTTTATTAGCAAAATGTTTCATCTAAATTCTCTAAATGTTTGGGAGAAATACATGCAATTTATTTCGTTTGGATTTCTTATACTCTTGATAATAGTGGCGGGTATGAATTACGTGATTCCGCGTAAGTGCCGATACATTTGGCTCTTGATTGTAAGTTTTGCATTTTATGTAAGTATTGATGCACGGTACACGGTGGTACTGATTCTGTCAATCCTGACAACTTATGGTGCTGGGCTACTAATTGGAAAAAATGCTGAAAGAAGTGCCGGTGAGGAAACTAAAAATTCATCAGGCAATGCGAATTCTGGAACTGCGACCTTTGTTTTTGTGGCGTGTCTTACATTAAATATCGCCCTTATCCTTGGCTTTAAACTTGCGGGCTTTTTGACCGGAGGAAGCATCCTTGCTCCCATAGGCATATCTTTTTATGGAATGAAGGCTCTGTCATATCTTATAGATGTAAAAAGAGGGGATATTAAGGCGGAAAAGAATCTTATAGCATATGCGCTTTATGTATCCTTCTTTACCCAGATAGTATCAGGTCCCATCGAGAGGGCTGGGAATATGTTATCCCAGTTTTATTATCCGGTGACTGTGGACTATTACAGACTGCAGGATGGATTTTATGAGATGCTGTGGGGATACTTTTTAAAACTGGTTCTGGCAGACAGACTGGCTATTTTTGTGAACAGAGTATATGACAGCAGTGCTTCTGGCGGAATCGCTTTTTTGGCTACGCTGTTTTATTCCTTTGAGATCTACTGCGATTTCTGCGGCTACTCCCACATTGCTATAGGCGCTGCAAGGCTCCTTGGCATAGATGTTATGAAGAACTTTGACAGCCCTTACATGTCAGGCTCTGTCTCAGAGTTCTGGCACAGATGGCATATTTCCCTGTCTTCATGGCTTCGTGACTACGTTTATATTCCGCTTGGTGGCAACAGGAAGGGCACTGCAAGGAAGTTTTTTAACATACTTGTTACCTTTGCAGTCAGCGGAATATGGCATGGAATGGGGCTGACCTTTATGGTATGGGGAATGCTCCACGGGCTTTATCAGATTTTGGGAATTCTCCTTAAACCTGTCAGGGATAGAGTTGTCAGCGCATTTAAGATAGACAGGGAGTCCTTTGCTCACAGAGCGGTCAAGGTTATTTTTACCTTTTTCCTTGTTAACACAGCCTGGATATTTTTCAGGGCAGAAAGCCTTCCAAAGGCCTTTGATATTCTTATGGGGAGCATGAAGTTTACCCCGTGGATACTGACAGACGGCACGATATATCAATATGGCCTAAACAGCGCAGATATTGGACTCCTGGTTCTGGGAATCATACTTCTTATCATTGTTGACGCAGTTTCCTACAGGGGCATTTCCATAAGGGAAAAGATGATAGGACTTAAGCTTCCTCTTCGTTGGGCGATAATCATTCCTGCAATTATGATCATTCTTATATGCGGGATCTGGGGCTCCGGATACGATGCGGCAAGCTTTATATATCAGCAGTTCTGATTTCCAAAGATTACAAAACAATGGGTTTTAGGATGGTAGTATGAAAAAGAAATTGTTGAATGTACTTAAGATAGTGGCATTTCTTTTTTTGGTGGCGGCATGTGTCTTTGGTGCTTCAAGGCTCCTTAGGCGTGGTGATTCGGATTACAAATACAGGCCCTTTTTTGAACAGGCAAAAGCCGGGAATATTGATGTTCTTTTCATGGGTTCGTCCCACGTGATAAATGGTCTGGACCCTGTGAAACTCTATCGCGACTATGGCTTTACTTCCTACAACATGGGCGGGCATGGCTCTGTTATGCAGGCCACATACTGGGAGCTGATCGAGGCGCTTGATTACTGCACTCCCAAGTGGGTTGTGGTTGATGCCTATATGCTTGAGAAGAATTATCAGTACCTTGATGAGATGGAGGAGAATGCTTCTGAGGATGACAGGAATGTCTCTGTGGAGCAGCTTCATCTGAATATGGACGCCTGGCCTCTCAACAAGCTTAAACTAGCCGCAGTAAAAGACCTGATAATGGATCCTGAGATACAAAAGGATTTCTTATTTGACTTTATTGTTTATCACGGAAGATGGAGCGAACTTAAAGAGGACGATTATAAGTCTGTTCTGGGAAAAGAAAATGTGACAGCAAGGCTTGGCGCTGAGATGAGAAAAGAAGTGGAGCTTTCGCCCTCTCTTTTCCCTGATCCGGAGAACGGACAGGAGCTTCCTGAACACACCGTTGGCGCAGAATATCTAATGAAGATAATCGATGAGTGCCAGAGAAAAGGAATTGGAGTTGTGGTGACTTACCTGCCTTTCTGTGCAACGACTGAGGATAAGCTTGCTGCAAACACAGCAGGAACTATTTCAGGAATGTACGGCGTGCCATATCTAAACATGCTGAATATGAGTATAATAGATATAAATACCGATCTTAATGACCCTGGGCATCTGAATATTTCAGGAGCCTCCAAAGTCACGGATTACATAGGAAGCTGGCTTTTAGAAAACGGGGATCTTGTGGATCACAGAGGTGATGAGGCATACCATTATTATGACGAGTGCGTAAACGCAGGCAGCCGTGAGAATACTGATTTTATAATGGAGCCAACGAATCTTTATTCTGAACTTGAGATGCTGTCACTTGACGATGTGAGCTCAGTAGTTTATCTTAATCAGGGCTCCGGTTCTTTGACAGACCCTAAGGTAAAAGAGCTTGTGAAGGCAATTGCAGGAACAGATAAGATAGATCAGGTCTCAGGACCTTATATCTGTATAAATGATCTGGCTTTTGGAACTGTTTATGAGGCAGGTGACTTTGAAGCAATAGATGGAGCAGCTACCGGGCTTGGAACCTTAGTATATCAGCCTGTGGAGCAGCTTTTCAGATTTCTTTATCCAAAAGAGGATGAGGGCACGAACTATCTATATAATGATGATCACATTTATGACGACATCCAGGTTATCGTGTATGATAAGGACAGTGGCGATATATTGGCCCATAAGTACTACAGGTCCTATGGAAATGCCTATAGGGAAGATTGAAGATATTTAGAGAAAGGAAATTTGCATGAACGAAATGATTTGTATCGTAGGAATAGCAGGAGGAACAGCCTCAGGAAAGACAACGATTGTAAGGAGAATCAAAGAGAAATTCGGAGATGACATTGTTGTAATTAATCACGATTCCTACTACAAGGCCCATGATGACTTGTCTTATGAGGACAGATCAAGACTTAACTATGACCATCCGGCGGCTTTTGACACAGATCTTATGATCGCAGATATCAAAAAGCTTAAGAACAATGAGCCTATTGATATGCCAGTGTACGATTACACTATCCACAACAGAGCTGCTTCAATAGTTCATGTTGTGCCAAAGAAGGTTATTATCGTTGAGGGTATTCTTATCCTTGAAAATAAGGAACTCAGAGATCTGATGGATATAAAGGTGTTCGTAGATACTGACGCTGATGAGAGGCTTATGAGAAGAATCCGTCGTGATATGGTTGAAAGAGCCAGAAGCATCGAATCTATCCTCATTCAGTATGCAGAGACAGTTAAGCCCATGCATGAGCAGTTCGTTGAACCAAGTAAGAAATATGCGGATATCATAATCCCTCGTGGCGGTGAGAACTATACAGGTATCAGCATTCTTCAGGAGCACCTGAATCTGGTACTTAAAACCAATCAGGGATGATAAAAAAGGCTGTTTGAGAGGTTGGCACAAGGATTATGGCAGTGTTGTCTGTTATAGACGGAATTATAAAATTAATACTATGGCTTGTGGTTGTGCCGTTTTTTATCGGAATCCTTTGCAATGGGATTTTGCCTTTGGTCAGAAGAACTATAGGTATTTCCTTCATTCTGGGATACCTGGTGTACTTTTCGGTTTTTGAAGTCATTGCGATTCCATGCATGCTTCATTTTGTGTACAATGCTTTCAGCTACTGTTGCAGGTACAGCATGTGGACCTTCACGATTCTGGCTGCCTTTGGGGTACTAAAGAGTGTTCAGATGCTAAAACACCATGGACTGAGTTACCTTTCTCTTTTCCCCGGTGAGACCCATGCAACTGCCCATGAACTGTTAAGTCCAAGGTCGGATCCAAGGATGCTGAGAATGAATTATTCCCTTGAGAGCAAGATCTATTGGGGAATCTTTTTTGGACTCCTTCTTTTGCAGATGGTGATGTCAGTTGTGATGTCCAGCTTTGACGGTGATGATGCCTATTATGTGGTCGAGTCTCTTCTTGCGCAGCAGGCGGATGTCATGAATACGATACTTCCTTATATTGGAACCACAACCATGCTTGATATAAGGCATGCCCTGGCGGTCATCACCATGTGGATTGCATTTGTGGCAAAAATGAGTTCCGTTCATGCGACAATTGTTTCCCATTCAGTTATTCCATGCATCATTATTCCATTGGTTTATCTGGTATATGTGGAAATAGCAAGGATTCTTTTCAGACGCAGACAGGAAATAATTCCTGTGTTTATGATAATTGTTTCGATGCTTATGATGTTTGGCAACGTGTCTATCTATACACCTGCTACATTTTTCCTGACAAGGACCTGGCAGGGGAAAGCAATGGTTTCCAATCTGATCATCCCTCTTATTATTTGGGTATTTCTTTGGATGCTGGAGGATGCCAAGAGGACAAGCATTTTTGGAAAAGAAGCTGAGGCGGGAACCGAGTCTTACGCTGAGTTCAAGGAGGCAAACAGGCTTCATCGTGCTTCACCCTGGATCGTGCTTGGTCTTGTGAACATGTTCTCGGGAATGTGCAGCTCAATGGGCATCATCTTCGGTGGTAGCCTGATTGCGCTGTTTACGCTGGTACTTCTTATTTTTGCCAGAAATTTCCGTGTTATTCTGGGAGCGGTATGCTGCGTGATACCAAGTGCGGTGTATTTACTGATATATTTGAAGCTTTAAGTTCTTTTTACGAATTGGAGATAATATGTACGGAATCTTCATGCAGTGCTGGGTGGCTATGAAGCTATACGGCGGAAACGGCGCAATCTTTCTCCTGTTTCTTGCCTCAGCCATTTATATCCTGGTAACTGAACAGAGTATTAAAAAGAAAATAATGCTGGGAATCCTGCCACTTTTAATCTTCGCCGGATTTCTTTTGCCTTTCACAAAGATTGTCTATGTGGCGGTTTTTGATGACGGAAGTGATACCTATTACAGGCTTTTGTGGCTTGTGCCCATGTATGTGGTGATAGGATATGCTGCCTGCAGACTTCTCTTTTCCCTGAAAAAGAGTCTTTATCAGAGGATCGGGCTGGCTGTTATTGTTGCGGTTATCGCAGTGACCGGCTCGCTTGTATATACAAGCGTCAATCTTTCCTGGGCGGAAAATCTCTATCATATTCCGCAGTCTGTCATAGATATCTGCGAGGTGATTTCGCCTGAGGATGGGGGAACAAGGGTAAGAGCTGCGTTTCCTTCCGAACTGGTTCACTTTGTAAGGCAGTATGATACGGATATCCTGATGCCCTATGGCAGAGAGATGGTAGTTGAACAGTGGGATTATTATAATCCTGTTTATGAAGTCATGGAGAAGCCTGAGACGATAGACGCCAAGGCTCTTTTGGAAGTTACAAGAGAGACAAAGTGCAAGTTCATTGTTCTTCATGAGAATAGAAAGATTGATTCTGATCTGGAGGAGATGGGACTTAAGCTTGTAAATGAGCTCCATGGATACCGCATTTACAGCGATCCCAAGGTTAAGGATTAAGTATCGGTTTTGTTAGTTGGGGAAAACTATGGTTTTTAATTCCTACGGATTTGTTCTGGCATTTATGCCAATCTTCGTGATTGGTCTTAATATTGTTCGCAGTATTGGGCGAAAAAAAGGTTGTGAAAGACTTTTATGTGACGTCTGGATCATCCTTTTATCGCTGTACTTTTTTTCGACTTTTGGGGCGAAAAATCTGGCAATCCTTTTTATTAGTGTAATCTGGAATGTCTGCACCTCAATACCAATGAGCTTCATGAGAGACCAGAATGTGAAGGTGCGCTTCTTTGGAAAAGAACGTATGCCTCATAAAATCTGGGTCCTTATTGGGGTGACCGGGAATCTGGTGCTTCTTTTATTCTTTAAGCTAAGCGGAATTTTTCTTCCGTTGGCCATCAGCTTTTATACCTTTAATCAGATTTCATATATCGTAGACCTGTACAGGGGAGATGTGAAGCAGTTTGATGCTCTGGATTATCTGTGCTATGTGCTCTTTTTCCCGAAGCTTCTTCAGGGACCAATCATGGACTTCAGCTCTTTTACAAAAGAACTGGAGAAGGTTCACAAAGAAAAACTTGACTGGGAAAAGATAATGCGAGGGCTGTATCTTTTTTCCATTGGCCTGTTTAAAAAGGTTATCCTTGCGGACACCTTCGGAAAAGCGGTGGATTTCGCCTATGGAGGAGTTCAGGGGCTGGGAAGCCTTGAGGCGGTTTTGACAGCAGTTTTCTATTCCTTCCAGCTTTACTTTGATTTCAGCGGTTACTGCGATATGGCAGGGGCACTTTCCTTTATGATTGGCATTGATCTGCCGGTGAACTTTGATTCTCCGTATCAGGCTGTCAACATCATTGATTTTTGGAAAAGATGGCATATAACTCTCACAAAGTTTTTTACAAAGTATCTGTACATTCCCCTTGGCGGAAACAGGAAGGGAGCCCTGCGAACATATATTAACCTTCTGATAATCTTCCTTGTCAGCGGCTTCTGGCACGGCACTGGGCTAACATTTATTATCTGGGGAGCGATGCACGGAGTGCTGTATGTGATCACAAGGATGATGAAAAAAACGAGCGGCATTGCCAGACCTTTTAAGGTTATCCTGACATTTCTTTATGTTACAGCTGCCTGGGTATTCTTTAGGGCTGAGAGCGTAGCACAGGCCCTGACCTTATTTAAGAGAATGTTTACCGGTGGCGTAAAACCTATTGCTACAGGTCTTTCTTCCTGCTTCCAGCTGGATGAACTCTGGTATGTTATAAAGGTTACGCCTCTTATGAAGCTGAGCTTTGTCTGGGACATTTGCTTGTGGATATTCCTTATCTTTGCGGTAATATTTATATTTTTCAAAAAGAATGCTATTAGAAGTTTTAAAGATTGCAAAATCGGAGTAAAGAGCACGCTTCTCACAGCAATATTGTTTATTTGGAGCATCATTAGTTTCGGAGGTGTCAGCACCTTCCTATATATGAATTTCTAAGGAAAGAGGGAGAAAAAACCGGAATTTCTGAAGCGCATTTGAAAAACTTAGATTTTTTGCAGATTTTGAGAGGTAATTATGTTACAAGATAAAAACTCGATAGGAAGATATAGGCGGTTTTTTATCGTGTTTATAGCGGTGATGGTGGCAGTCCTTGTGGCTATCGCGGCACTGGTGGTTTATGTGGACCCGTTTTTTCACTACCATGAACCGCTCCAAGGCTTTCCCTACATAATCGATAATCAGCTGAGCCAGAATCCCGGCATGGCACAGAACATGGATTACAATTCATGCATAATCGGCTCCTCCATGACCGTAAATTTTGACACTGATGACTTTAAGGATATGATGGGGCTTGATACATTAAAGCTTAGCTATAGCGGTGCTTATCCCAAGGATGACTTCAATATTTTATCCATTGTTTTTGACAAGACCACGAAAGCAAGAATAAACCGCCCTATGGACGCTGTGTTTTTTGCCATGGATATTCCTGTTATGACGGCGGATACGGAGGAGACCAAATATCCAAGACCGGAATACCTGTATGATAAAAATCTGATAAATGATGTGAACTATGTCCTTAATAAGGATGTTTTGATGCAGTACATCTTAAGACCCATGATACAGAAGAAAGGTTCGGATCTGTCGGAAATCTATTTTAGCTGGTGGACTCCGGAATATTACAATATCCAGTGGGTCATGCATACCTATGAAGAACCTGGGAAGGTGGAAAAAGAAACTGAGAGGGATGCGCTCCTTGCTCAGACAGGAGTGAACTTAGATATAAATATTTTGCCCTTTGTCAGGGAAAATCCTGGAACTGAGTTTTATTTCTTTTTCCCACCCTACAGTATCTTGTACTGGCACAATGTGATGCAGGAAAACACATTGGAAGCTACTTTTGCTCAATATCAGTATGTGGCTGAGAGGCTTCTTGAATATGATAATGTGCATCTTTTCTATTTCCAGAACCTGCCGGAAACAATTGACCTGAATAACTATGCGGACTATTCCCATTACAAGCCGGAAATAAACAGATTTATGGTAGAATGCTTCAAAAATGGAAGGTGCGAGATTCATACCCCTGAGCAAATGAGGGATGAACTTCTTAAAATGCGTGGTATAATAGATGAGTTTGATTATGACGGTCTGTTTTCTGTAGACTGGGGCTGAGACAATGGAGATTTGCTATTACTGTTCAGACAGAAATGCGCACTTGCTGATCGGCTTTACAAGTCTGCGGTGAAAAAAAGATTAGAGGATGATGATTATGAATTATGATTTTACCAAAGTACCAAAGTGGGTACACATTCTGATAGCAGGCATTATTTTAGCGGTGATTGTCTTTGCGACAGTTAAGCTTCTTATCTGGAACAAGGGAACAGCAGAACTTGACAGAAGTGAAACCGGAAGCTTTGAAGTAGAGGTCCTCGATCAGATCTTTTTGCTGTCAGAGGATAAAAAAGAGGGTCATACCTTTGACGATGAGGAGACGATTCTTTTCCTCGGAAATGATGCTATAACCTTTGATCAGGGGGAAACATCGGTTGCAGCGCAGGTGGCTTCAAAACTTGGCGCAAACTGCATTAACTGTGGATTCCCTGCATCCACAGTGGCTATGAGAAATCCTGCTTTGTCAGAGGATTACCCTATGGATGCTTTCAGCTTTTACAATGTGGCAAATGCTATTGCTAATGAGGATTTCAGTTCTTTGGAGGCCAACGTAGGAAAATTTGATGATTATACCTACACCGGTTCCACTGACAGACTTAAGAACCTTGATTTTAATAATGTTGATACCATAGTTATCTATTACAATGCCCAGGATTACATGAATCTGAGAATCGGTATGAATCCTGATAACGAGTTTGACCAGATAACCTATCGCGGAGCGTTAAATGCAGGTATCAAGGCACTTCAGGAGAAGTACCCATACATTAGGATTGTCTGCATGTCTTTTACCATGTGCTATGCCTTCGATTCATCAGGACAGCTTGTGAGTGGCGACAGATTTGATTTCGGAAACGGAAAGCTCACAACCTATCTTCAGTTTATGATAGATGTATCCGGTGAAAGAGGCGTATCCTTTGTGGACAATTATTACGGCACAATCCATGAGGACAACAGCTCGGAGTGGATGCTTGACAATATCCATGTAAACGCCCAGTGTAACGAGTACGTGGCAGATCATTTTGTGAGAGTAATCTATCCTAATGGATTAACGAAGGAATGATGATGCCGGTACTAATTCAATATCCTGAACTGATGCGGATTTCCGGATATTTGATTTACTTATGAGTGAGTTTAAAGAGAAAAGTAGTTATGAAAAAGAAAATAAGATTTGCAGATTTTTTGTTTTTGCAGGGAGCTGTTATAGTCTACTCCCTCTCGACAGTTGCGGCTAAGCTTGCTTCTGAACACGAGTTTTTATCATTTAAGTACATATTATTCTTTGGGCTGGAGTTTGTGATCCTGGCTCTTTACGCCATTCTCTGGCAGCAGGTAATAAAGAAATTCCAGTTATCAATTGCTATTGCCAATAAGGCCACTACGCTTTTGTGGTCAATGCTATGGAACTTCCTTATCTTTTCGACAGGCATCACGCCCTTTAAGGTGGTGGGGGTTCTTGTGGTCATTATCGGTGTAATAGTCATGAACTCAGACAGTGAAAGTGAGAATACCGAAGCAAAGCCGGAAGTAAATAGTATTGATGGCATCAATGGCGATAAGGAGGAAAAGAGATGATAAATGTATTTTTCTTCTTAATCCTGGCTGCCGAGCTTTTGGCTTCATCATCACATATTTTGTTAAAAAAGAGCGCGACGATAAAATACAGTTCTTTTATTCGTGAGTACCTTAATCCTTGGGTTATTTGCGGATATGGGTTGCTATTTTTATCGATGGTTCTTTCAATATTTTGCTATGACGGTCTTGGATATATGGGCGTTGTGGTCCTAGAACCAATAAACTATGTCATGGTCATGATTTTATCCAGGATATTCTTTAAAGAGAAGTTTACCAAGAGAAAACTTACAGGTATGGGCTTCATAGTTCTGGGGATTATTATCTTCTATGGCCTTGGATGACAATTAAGAATTGTTTGTGTGACCAATGGCTATAGCATATAATGATGTAATGGGTCAAAAGATAATAAAGCGTTCATGCTTGCATGATAAGCGTTATGACTTTGAAACCCGCATAGTGATCTAAAGATTCAACTTTGGTGGAGCATAAGTATGAAAAAAATATTTGGGATAAGAAAACATAGGGATAGAGACAGGGAGCTTGACGAGCGTTATCGTGACGAAATGGATGATTACGAGGAAGGCTACGACGAGGACGACGAATACTACGAGGATGACGAAGACTTTGACGGGGATGAGGATTATTACGAGGATGATGAAGCCCCTGATGAGGACGAGGAATTCTATGAGGATGAAGACCTTGTAGATGACGACGAATACTACGAGGACAATGAAGCTCCAAGGGGCAGGAGAAGAAAAGAGTCTGAGGACTATCCTGAGGATGAGTTCTATGAAGAGGATGAACTTCCTGAGGATGTAGACGTTGATAGATATGCTGATGAAGCACCTATGGGTAAAGATGGTATAGAATCAGCGCCTGAAATAGAAGATCAGGATAGTGACGTTGAGCTGAATGAGTGCAAACAGAATCAGAGAAGTGAATCTGAGGCTGATTCTGAAGAGGAGGATATCTCTGGTTATAACGTCGAAAGTTTTGCTGACGAAGTAGTCTACGAAGAAAAAGTGAAAGCTGGGCGAAAGTATGAAAGCTCTGACGATTATTCAGATGATAATTGCGAGAATAGTAGGAACGAGGATATCGATGATCTGAATTTCGAAGATGAACGTGATGGCGGTGATGATCGCAATTTTGAAGGCGGCCGTGATTATGAGGATGACGGTGACTTTGAAGATGATCGCGACTACGACGATGACCGTGATTATGAAGATGATCGTGATTACGATGAAGACTATGACGATGAAGACGATTATGAGGACAACAGACGCAGCGGATATAGAAGAGATGAGGATGAGGAGTCTGTAGGCGCCAGAATCCTTAACTTTATTGCCAATACCTCTGCAGTAGAGAGAATCGCAGCATTTTTTGCCCTTTTAATTCTTGCAGGTGGAATTGCAACTGCAGTTTTCTATTCATCCGCAATGAAGGGAAACAAGGAGCTGGAAAGCTTTAATGAGATAGGAACCAGCCTAAGTGATATGGACATCATCGGACAGAGTGGTCTTATTGCTGTGGCTGATGCAGAGAAAGCAAGGTCAATGGCAGTTCAGCTTATCACTGAGGATGAGCAGGAAGAAGAGGAAGTTGTGGTTGCTGATGATGCCAAGGATGTAACCATCAAGATGACAGTTACCAGTATCAAGAGCGACCTTAAGGTTAAGTTCATCAATTCTCAGACAGGTAAGTTGGTTGCAAATCTTCCCCTTGAGATCGAGGTCGTAAATCCTGATGGCTCAACGGTTACATATAATGACCACGACCAGGATGGAATCATTTATAAAAAAGACCTGACAGCCGGAGAGTATAAGGTTACTCCAAAGCCTCTCGGTGCAGGCTATGAGAATTATAATCTTGAGATTGCCACAAAGAGCGTTACTGTAAAAGACACTGTTGAGATGAAGGCAGTTGATGTCAGCAACGAGGTAAAGAAGGAATCTCAGGTCAACGTTGCTGCTGAGGATACTCAGGTCAAGGCTGAGGTAGAATCCAAGCTTCAGGATACCGTTGAATGGGTTGAGAGTAGCAAGACAGCTGTTGGCGAGACTAATGACGGAACTTATTCCTATGAAGAGATAAAGAAGGAAGATATCGTAAGACCTGATTCCGCTTCCATGGTGGGAGCGAGGAAATGGATGTTCATGGCGCTGACTACTGGTGCAAGTACGGACGCATCTTTGAATACTGAAAACGGAGATGAAAACAAGAAAGAGACTTCCGAAGAAGCATCCAATACAGGGGATTCTTCACAGACAGACACTCCGTCAAGTGAAGAGCCGCAAAAGGAAGAACCACAGCAGGAGGAAACTCCTAAGGAAAAAGATAAAATTTCAATTTCGGTTGGTAATAGTACGATGACAGTAGGCGATGAGCAGACTGTTAATATTTCCGGAACATCGGCTAGTGTTACTCTTACGCCAAGTGATCCTGGGGTGGTTTCAGTATCAGGAACTACAATAAAGGCTGAGAAAGCTGGAACGGCGACCATTAAGGCGACAGCTGAAAATTGTGAACCGGCTGAGATTTCAATCACAATTAAGGAAAAAGAAACTAAGCTTAGCGATTTTTCTGTTAACGGCAATACCATTTCAGTAAAAGTCGGCGAAAATGGATCCGTTGGTGCATCAGCATCATCATCCATTACATATAAATCAAATGACGAGTCAATTGCAACAGTTGATTCAAACGGAAATGTGACGGGCAAAAAGGAAGGCAGCACAAAGATAACACTTACAGCTGATGGTTATAACGATGGATATGTCAATGTCACAGTAGCAAAGGCTGATGACAAGACTATATCAGGTGTTCCTGCAAGTCTTAGCATGAAGGTTGGAGAGGAGTATAAGCTCAGCGTATCAGGACCTTCATCAATTACTTATGCTTCAAGTAAGACAGAAGTAGCTACTATCGACAATGGCGTAATCAAAGCTGTTGCAGAAGGAAAAACAACTATAACACTTACTGCTGATGGATATTCCAAGGCAGAGTTTGAAGTAACTGTAGCTGCGGCTGATGCAAAGGAAATGAAAGTTAAGGCAAACAAGATTTCTGTAAAGGTCAGCGAGTCAGCCCAGATTGAAGTTACCGAACCGAACTCTTCGAAAGTCACTTATAAGTCAGATAATACTAATATTGCTACTGTAGATGCTAACGGAAAGGTGACCGGTGTAAGTGTTGGTACTGCACATATTACTATCACAGCAGATTCATCAGTTGGCAACTATAAGAATTGTGACATTACCATTGAAGTAACCGCCAAGGAAGGCAACAAGGTTCCAATGAGCATCAGCAAGATAAACATTGTTGAGGGTCAGTCCATCAAGGTTTCATCTTCTGATTCAAATGTTGCCATAAAGCTTGAGTCTGCAAATACAAATATAGTTACAATATCAGACAACACCACTATTACCGGTAAGGCAGCAGGCGAAACAACCGTAAAGGTTACAGCTGCCGGATATACAGAAGCTACGATCAGTGTAAAGGTCTTTGGCAAAGATGAGACTCTTAAGGACAAGAACGGTAACGAGATCTGGATCCTTAAGCAGGACAACAGCTACTACAAAGCAACCTACGAGGATTACTACACCAGAGACAAGTTCTTTGTAAGGAAAGCCAGCACGACCTACAAATATACAGGCTGGCAGACCATTGACGGAAAGACTTATTTCTTTACCAAGGATGGAAATAAGGTTACCGGCGAGCAGGTAATCCAGGGAGCAAAATATACCTTTGGTGCTGATGGAGCCCTTGCTCAGACTGCAGGAGCCATGGGTATTGATGTAAGTAAGTGGAATGGCAATATAGACTGGGCTGCAGTTAAAAACTCAGGTGTTAACTTTGTTATCAACAGATGCGGCTACAGAGGTTCATCCCAGGGAGCGCTTATTGAGGACTCCAAGTTTAAGAGCAACATAAATGGTGCTCTTAACGCGGGACTCAGGGTTGGAGTTTACTTCTTTACCCAGGCTGTTAATGAGGTTGAAGCGGTTGAAGAGGCTTCTATGGTTATCAATCTCATTAAGGGATATAACCTGTCATTCCCTGTTTATCTAGATGTAGAGGGAAGTAATGGCCGTGGCGATGCTATAAGCGCCGGACAGAGAACCGCAAATATCAAGGCATTTTGCGGAACCATCTCAAACGCCGGATACAAGGCAGGTGTTTACGCAAATAAGACCTGGTTCACATCCAAGATCAATACATCACAGATCACTAACTACAAGATCTGGCTTGCCCAGTATGCTTCAGCAGTAACCTACAATGCTTCAAGGTACGATATGTGGCAGTATTCCTCAAAGGGAAGAGTAACAGGTATTTCAGGAAACGTTGACCTAAATATCTGCTACTGATTTCAAAAGCAAATTTTTGGTGGCATAAAAAATAATAATGACATCCTTCAATCCGCCTTTGCGTGCGGGGCGATGGATGTCATTTTACATGTAATAGAAAATATGTCCTGGCACATATAAAGTGCTCCGTAAAGTGAACCCCATGTCTAGGACACGTGCTCTTTTTTATCAATATCTGTTTCCCATACTGATTATCGCTATAGATGCTGTAAAAAAACGGCTTTTTTAGCATTTTTCAAATTAAGGATACATGAAATTTTTTCCTCGACGTCTGTATTTTTAATTCTTTTATCTAAGATGTATGATACGGCCTGATTTCTGCATTTTATACCGCAGATTTACTTCTTTATTCCAGTAATTGGTTTTGGGGACGCAATCGTAGGATCAAAAGCAAAGCAGAATGCAAGGTTCATACGGCTTTTGGGTCAGAAATGAAAATAAGGACGTCGAGAAATAATATTTTGGTATCCAAAATTTGAAAAAATAGAAAAAAGACGCAGGGAAAAAATAGATGACATCTTTTTTGACAGAAATGAATATACGGACGCAAATGTATACGTCAGCCATGACTAATCAATTACCATCAGCATTGGCAATAAATACTACCAAAAAATGAATGTGTGTCCTTGACATGGGTTTCACTTTATACAATCTTACATTTTTGTCGGTGAAATTAGCTTTAGCTGCCGGCATAAATGTGATTAAATATAGTTGATAAAGAAATACAGTTATCTGTTCGCCTGACTTCAACTTGACGAAGTCTTATGATATACTAGATTAGTTAAAATTTGTTTATTTGAAAGGACAGAATGATGAGAACATACTTGGTTACAGGCGGAGCGGGCTTTATAGGCTCCAATTACATTCACTATATGTTTAAGAAATATGACAACGAGATCCGCATCATCAACGTAGATGTGCTTACTTATGCAGGCAACCTTGAGAATCTGCGTGATGTTGAGAATCGTGAGAATTATACTTTTGTTAGGGCTGATATCTGCGACAGAGATGCTATCAACAAGATCTTTGAGGAAAATGACATTGACAGAGTTGTTCATTTTGCAGCTGAGAGCCACGTGGACAGATCTATTGTTAATCCTGAGGTCTTTGTTCAGACCAACGTACTTGGTACAGCAACAATGCTTAATGCTGCAAAGAAGGCATGGGAGCTTCCTGACGGTTCTTTCAAGGAGGGTAAGAAATTCCTTCATGTTTCTACTGATGAGGTATATGGTTCTTTGGATGATGATCCAAATGCGTATTTCTATGAGACTACTCCATACTCTCCTCACAGCCCATATTCAGCAAGTAAAGCCAGCTCAGATATGCTTGTAAAGGCTTATATGGATACATACAAGTTCCCTGCGAACATCACTAACTGTTCCAATAACTATGGACCTTACCAGTTCCCTGAGAAGCTTATTCCTCTTATTATCAACAATGCTCTTGCCGGCAAGGACCTTCCTGTTTACGGAGACGGTAAAAATGTAAGAGACTGGCTCTTTGTTGAGGACCATGCTAAGGCTATCGACATGGTTCAGGAAAAGGGCAGACTTTTTGAGACCTACAACGTTGGCGGTCACAACGAGAAGCAGAACATTGAGATCGTAAAGACAATCATCGATGTTCTTAGAGACGAGCTTGATGATTCTGATCCAAGAAAGGCTCATCTTTCCTATGACCTTATTAAGTATGTAACAGACAGAAAGGGTCATGACCGCAGATACGCTATAGCTCCTGACAAGATCAAAAAAGAGATCGGATGGGAGCCGGAGACCATGTTTAATGAGGGTATCCGCAAGACAATTAAGTGGTATTTTGAACATCACGACTGGATGGAGCACGTGACATCAGGCGATTATGAGAAATACTACGAGAAGATGTATTCCGGCAAGTAAACTACAAGATTGAGAACCGGCCTATGAGTTATTTGTGCATACGCCGGTTCGAGATATCATGGAGTGGAATGTGATATGGATGCAAAAGTTTTTCGAATGGCTCTTTTGACCATTATCAGTGCAATTATTCTGGTATTGGTGATAATTTATGCGACCAACGCTGACAAGATCAACGGGCTTTTTTCAAAAGGTAGCAGTAAAGAAAGTCAGGAAATTGTTGTCGAAGATGCTTCTGAAACTGAAGAAGTGATATATGGGCAGCAGATAGGTGACGACCTCAAGGCATTTCTTTACGATGACGATTTTTTTGATGAAGCTGAGCAGATTCCGGCTGTTGTGGTAATTCAGCAGAATACCAAGACTGTCGACAGCAGCGAAGATGACAGCAGTGAGGAAGCATCCGATGCTGATGAGGAGGAAGGCTCAGGCATGGCTGTAGTTGGTCAGCTTGATAACCCGGGAGCTTTGGATCAGACACCGGATGGAGTAGTGCCTGATGCTGCTTTGCCTTCTGCAATAACTGAGCCCCCAATCGAAGGTACCCCTGTGGGCAAGGTGCCCTAAAAATGCGAGGATTAGAGAATAATAAAGAATGTTACAACAAGGAAACTCGAGTATGACTAAAAGAAAACTTCCCAAGCGTTTCGGCTTGGGCATTTTCTATGTATTGGCGTTTGCTCTTTTGCTTATTCTGATACTGCACACTAACCCGAATGCAGACCCACATACGGAGATGCTAAAGAAAATATGTGGCAGTATTTTGATTGGAATAAGCTGTATTCTGGCTTTCGCCTGGTATGACAAACTGACGGTGCTGCCGGTTGAGCTTTTTAATTCAAGAAAGCTCATTAAGAGGCTGTCAGTAAATGATTTTAAAAAGAGATATGCAGGTTCATATATGGGAATCGTGTGGGCACTGGCACAGCCAGTGGTCACTGTTTGCATGTATTATATTGTTTTTGACAGGGTGTTCCAAAGTAGAGCCCAGGCTGTATCAGGAGGAGTGGAGGTGCCTTATGTTCTCTTTCTTACAGCAGGTCTTGTACCCTGGTTCTTTTTTACCGAAGCGCTCACAAACGGTACCACTTCACTTCTTGAATATAACTACCTGGTAAAAAAAGTTCTTTTCAAGATAAGCATACTGCCTGTTATTAAGATAATTGCTGCGATGTTCATTCATCTGTTCTTCATTTTTGTGCTTTTGATCATCGCTTGTGTCTATGGGTACTACCCAAATATTTACTGGCTTCAGCTTATTTATTATGTAGGCTGCGAATTCATTCTGGTATTGTCTATCAGCTATGCAACCTGCGCTATTGTAGTATTTTTCAGGGATCTGTTGCAGATCATTAACATCGGACTTCAGCTGTTTCAGTGGCTTACACCTATCCTCTGGAATATTGATATCATACCGGATAAATATAAGTGGATCATCAAGCTTAACCCAATGACATATATCGTTGAGGGTTACAGAAATGCAATTTACGGTGACACCTGGTTTTTTGAGCACTTCTACTCATCCACCTACTTCTGGATCTTTGTAGTGGCAGTGTTCTGCTTCGGAGCCCTCATCTTCAAGCGCTCCAAGCCACACTTCGCAGACGTGTTATGATACAAGGGATTCAAAGTATCAAATTATCATGCTTGCATGATATAATTTGATACCTTGAAGACCGAACAAACATGAGGATAAAAGGAATACGAATATAATGAGTATTCCGATATCCGAATGTTTGCAGGATTGCGAGAACGTAAGTGGAGCAATCCGTAGTATCATAAATAACACATGCTTACGAATGAGAGCAGTATGAAGCTGTATAAACGGAGTAACAAATGCAAAACGACATTGCGATTGAGGTAAAAAACCTCACGAAATCTTATAAATTATATGACAAGCCCATGGACAGGCTTAAGGATTCCCTGGGACTTGCCAGAAAGCGCAAGTTCAAGGAGCACCTGGCTCTGAACAATGTCAGCCTTTCCGTACGAAAGGGCGAGACAGTAGGTATCATTGGAACCAATGGTTCAGGAAAGTCCACAATCCTTAAGATTATTACAGGAGTTCTTACTCCCTCCAGCGGTGAGGTCAACGTGGATGGCCATATCTCAGCTCTTTTGGAATTGGGAGCAGGCTTTAACCTTGAGTACAATGGAATTGACAACATCTACTTAAACGGTATGATGATCGGCTTTTCTGAGGAAGAAATAACAAAGCGTCTGGATTCAATCCTTGAGTTTGCTGATATCGGCGATTATGTATACCAGCCGGTCAAGACCTACTCAAGCGGTATGTTCGTAAGACTTGCTTTTGCGGTTGCCATAAATATTGATCCCGAAATACTTATAGTAGACGAGGCGCTTTCTGTTGGAGATGTTTTCTTCCAGGCAAAGTGCTATCACAAATTTGAAGAGTTCAAGAATCAGGGAAAAACAATTCTTTTTGTATCCCATGATCTTTCGAGTATAAGCAAGTACTGCGACAGGGCAGTTCTTTTGAATCAGGGCGTGCTTCTTGGAGAAGGAACTCCCAAGGAGATGATAGACATCTATAAGCAGGTTCTGGTTGGGCAGTATCCGCTTCCAAGCAGTGATGTGGAGAATCTGCTTGACGACGAAGATATTCGCAGCGCCGCAGCATCAGCCAGTGATGAGGCAGACAAGAAAGTATCTAAGGCTTCTGTTTCTTCAAAGGGCAGGAAGGATAAAAAAGCTTCCGCCAAGTCTGATGCTGCAAAAGAAGAAAAAGAGGCAAGTGCAAATACTACCGGCGATGCCAGCGTCAAGAATCCCGATACGTTGGAGTATGGTGATGGAGCAGCAGTAATAGAGGAATTCTATGCTACAGATTCCACGGGGATGCGCTCAAATTCCATCATTAAGGGCACGGATTTTGCTGTTCACATGAAAGTCAGATTTAACAGAGATGTGGCGGCACCTATTTTTGCCTTTACATTCAAGAACATCATGGGAATTGAGATAACAGGTACCAATTCCATGGTTGAGAAGGCTTTCCTTGAGCCGGTCAAGGCAGGAGAGGTAAAAGAGATTTCTTTTACCCAGAATATGACCCTACAGGGCGGAGAATATCTCATAAGCTTTGGTGTAACAGGGTTTGAGAAGGACAATTTCACAGTGTATCACAGACTATACGATGCACTTAACATCACGGTGGTTTCAGACAAGAACACCGTGGGATACTACGACATGAATTCGGTATGCGAAGTGAAATAAATACCAACGACAGAATAAACTAAGAATGTGAGCATGACTTTTGCAAAGGCATAATACCTTCATGTGAAGCATTCGTGAGGAACGGGCAGGATGCAGGAAAAAATTTCGATTGGGAAAGTTACTCTGAATTTCAAGCATTATTCCGGGGTTGATCTTTACAGTGATGGTTCTGTAGAGAACGACCTTCTTGAGATTGTAAGAAAATATAAAAAAGAAGACTATCAGAAGGTTATAGAGGAGAAGGCTAACTGGCCGATCCTTTACCATCTGTCTGATCAGAGAGCCAATATTGTGGAGTGGATTCCTATGGATCCAAACGCAAAAGTCCTTGAGGTGGGATCAGGTTGTGGCGCAATCACAGGAATGCTGGCCAGCAAGGCAAAAGAGGTTGTGGCCTGCGATCTGTCCAGAAGACGTTCGGAGATAAATGCCACCAGAAATCAGGACTGCGGCAATGTGACCATTCACGTTGGAAACTTCAGGGATGTGGAGCCGGATCTTCCAAGAGATTTTGACTACATATTTTTGATTGGTGTATTTGAGTACGCGCAGGGATATATCGGAACCGACAACCCCTATGAGAAATTTCTTCGTATGATGAACCGCCACCTTAAAAAGGGCGGAAGAATTGTCATCGCCATTGAGAACCGCCTGGGCCTTAAGTACTTTGCGGGCTGTGCGGAGGATCACCTTGGCAGCTACTTCTCAGGTATTGAAGGGTACACTCCCGACAGTGTTGCCAAGACCTTTACCAGAAATGGGCTTATCAATATTTTCAAAAAATGTGGTATGAAAGAGTACCACTTCTATTATCCATATCCTGATTACAAGCTTATGACGCTACTTCATTCAGATGACTATCTTCCTAAGTTTGGAGAGCTTCAGGATAATGTCAGAAACTTTGACAGAGACAGGCTTCTTCTTTTCAATGAGAAGCATGCCTATGAGGATCTGGTAAAAGATGGCATGTATCAGGACTTTGCAAACTCTTTTGAAGTTATAATAGGTCCCGGTTTTGACACAATCTACAGTAAATACAGCAATGACAGGGTTGATGAATTTAAGATAAGGACTGACATTGCCATTGACAGGGCTGGCAGGAAGATGATCAGAAAGGTTCCGCTTACGGAGGCTGCAAAGGAGCATGTATTCGGTATCAGGGATGCTTATCTTGGACTTCAGGAGAAGTACAGAGGCGGTGATTTTGAGGTCAATGACTGCCAGATTGATGAGAGACAGGGTTGCGCCATTTTCTCTTTTGTCAACGGAGTTCCGCTGGCGTCTCTCCTTGATGAATGTCTGGATAAAGATGATATGGGGAAATTCAATGCCCTCATTAACGAATACATCAAGAGGATAAACTACAAGCAGGATTATCCCGTGTCCGATTTTGACCTGATATTCTCAAATATTATGGTAAACGGGCCTATTTGGACTATAATAGATTATGAATGGACCTATGGAAAGTGCATTCCTGCTAAGGAGCAGCTCTGGAGAGCCATGTTCTGTTACAGATTAGAGGACAGGAAAAGAGAGAAGTTCGATCCTAAGCCTCTTTTTGACAGGATGGGAATTACAGAAAAAGATGCAGAGGTACTTTTGGAAGAGGAGAATGCTTTCCAGAAATATGTGACCGGCAATCGCAAGTCAATGGTAGAAATATGGCAGGCCATCGGCAGGAAGGTCATTCTTCCGAGAGAACTTGTGGCGGTGGATGACAAGGTCAGACCCGATGACTGTATTCAGATATATCTGGATGAGGGAAATGGCTTCTCTGAGGAGGATTCTCTTTTCCCTGAGGAACAGTATGATGATAAGCATACTGTGAGCCTTGATATCAGAACTGATAAAGAGTGCAGGATGGTCCGCGTGGATCCTGCATTTGCGCCCTGTCTGGTGACTATTCTTTCTGCAACCTGGAATGGGGAACCCTTTGCAGATAATGTTTCGGATGTTTCTATACATCCACAGAATGGCCATTGGATTTCTGATGATTCAATTCTTTTTTACAATAATGATCCTAACATTGAATTTGGACTTACCAGCGAGAAGCTGAGCATTCAGGAGAGAAATCATCTTTGTGTGACTTATATTATGACGCTTCTTCCTGAAAATGCAGCGCAGGCTGTTGCTGATTCTCTGGAGGCTGAAGCTTCTGAAAAAGAGACAACACAGCCAAAGGACAATATTCTGAAGAAAACTGTAAAAAAGATAATTCAGAAGCGCGAGGAGCGCTATTACAAAGACGACGAGGAGTGAGTTTGGGGATATGCTAAAGGGACTTGTTAAAGATGCTCTTACAAAGAAAAGCATAAAGAAGTATAACAGGCTGCTTAACGTAAAGTCCTCCGCCTATGATAAATGGCAGAAGGGTATTGAGAAGCAGCAGGTCCCTGTATCGGAAGCTCCAATTAATTATCAGACTAATGAAGTGGGGGAGCTAATCCCTGTTAAGCTTCCGGACCCTAAGGTAAAGGTTGTTCCCTATGCCAAGGTATGGGACATCACCAATGTTAAGGGCGATGAGTCGGTTGTTTATCTTTTCATTAGTCCAAAGGGGAAACTGACTAAGAGAGCCACAGAGGTGATAAGGCAGTATTTTATTGCACATCCTGAGCATAGTGTGGTTTATGGCGATGAGGACGAGATTGGTAAGGGCGGCAAGTATATTCACCCGTATTTTAAGCCGGACTGGTCCCCGGATTCGTATCTTAATGCGTTTTATATCGGCAGTTTTTTTGCCTGCAGAGCTAAGACTCTGCATGAAGCTACATCCGAGTATGATAGTGCTGTCAGAATGCTCGGAGGAGTCAACAATAAGAGAAACTCACCTGAACAGGTGGGGCTTGAAGCATCCTTGCTTTCGGCGGATGTCCTTTTTTGCATGCTTGCCATTCATGAGCATGCCTTTGCAAAGAGGACCGGATTGGAATTTCCTATCGGACATATTAAGGAAGTTCTTTTCCACAGAAATCCGGAGCAGGATGTTTTTTATGGGCGCAATTTCCATAATTCCAAGCACATGCTCATAAAGCCTACAACCGTCAGCATAATTATCCCTTCCAAGGATCATCCGGAGGTCTTAAAGAGATGTCTGGAGTCCATAGTTGAGACCACTGCTGACAATGGTGGGATTACCTATGATATAGCGGTTGTTGATAATGGCAGCGATGCCAAAAACAGAGTCCGCTACGGCGTGTTTATTGGGAAAATACCGAAAAAGAATGGTCTTACAAGGATCAATTATATTTATAAGCTTGAAGAGTTCAATTTTTCAGCTATGTGCAACAAGGGTGCCCGAAATACAACCGGAGAGTACCTCCTTTTCCTGAATGATGATATAGAATGCATAAAGGACGGGTGGCTCAGGGAGCTGGTTTCACAGGCGCAGCTCAAGCATGTTGGTGCGGTAGGATCTAAGCTGATCTATCCGGATTCAGATCTTATCCAGCATGCAGGTATTGCCAATGTTATGAGAGGTCCTGTGCACAAGCTTCAGAAGATGCATGACAATAAGAGCCATTACTTTGGTTATAACAGAGGAATTCACAACACGATAGGTGTCACCGGGGCTTGCCTTCTTGTCAGCAGGAAGAAGTTCAATGATGTTGGAGGTTTCCCGGAAGAACTTAAGGTTGCTTTCAATGACGTGGATATATGCTATTCTCTTTTTGAGAAGGGCTATTACAATGTGTGCTGCAATCATTTTTATCTAAGGCACTATGAATCTCTGTCCAGGGGGCTTGATACCATGGATCCCAAGAAGATGGAGAGACTTTCTGCCGAAGGCGAAATATTGATGCGCAAGCACCCAAAGCTTTACAACGTTGATCCGTTCTACAGCCCTCATCTTAATGAAGATGAGACTATTACAGCGATAATTCCGAGGGTTGACTATACTCCTGTGGAGGATATTCCCTACGCCACTGTCACAATTCATGATAAGGGCATCAGGCATGCCAGAGAGGATCAGTGTCTCAGGATTGGCTGCGAGTTTAACGGAACGCTCAACAACTGGCTATACGGCACCAATGCAGACGGCAATGAGAATGGCTATTATCTTAAGGGCTATAGCTTTGTCATCGGTTCAGACAATGCAACCTTTGAGAGAAGGCTGCTTTTAAGACTCGTGGAAAAAAATGAGGATGGAGCAGGCCCAGTATCTCCAAAGGTATACAGCTTTCCGATTTATGTGGGATATCGTCCTGACATAAGGATAAGGCTGCAGGATCAGGTAAATGTTGATCTTACCGGATATAAGGTAAAAATAGAGAAGGGACTTCTTCCTCCGGGAAATTACCAGGTCGGAATGCTGGCATCGGATAAGACCAGCCGCCTAAAACTGGTCAACTGGGTCCCAAACGTACTTAGAATAAGACATGCAAAGTGATACAGTGTTCTGCTTGCAGAAAACACTGTATCACCTTGCAGGGCAAACAAATATGAGGAAAAAAGATATGCGAACGAAGAGAGCATATCGATTTCCGAATATTTGTAGGACTGCGAAAACGAAGTGTAGCAGTCCGTATTCTAAGACAAGAAAAAACATCAAGTAACAAAATGTTCTGCTTGCAGAAAACACTGTATCACCTTGCAGGGCAAACAAATATGAGGAAAAAAGATATACATGAACGACGAAAAAGACTACAAGGCCGCATACGAGCGTGAGAAGCTAAAAACTGCGGACCTTGCCGAAAAGGTTGCGGAACTTGAAGACAAGAATCAGGAACTGCAATTCAAGCTGGACAGGATAAAGAACAATCCCATCTGGAAGGCTTCAACCCCGGCGAGAAATACCATGCACTGGGTCATCAGGCAGAAGGACAGGATTAAGAATCAGGGCTCTGTTCGTGGCGTTATTGCCAAGATCAAGTACAAGCAGATTGAAAAGAAGGCCATGACCCACTTTGGAACAGAGAGTTTTCCAAGTGAGGAGACAAGAGCACAGCAGGAAAACGCAGTATTTGAGAAGATGCCTCTGATATCAATCCTGGTGCCTCTTTACAATACCCCGGAGAAATTTCTCAGGGACATGATAGAGTCAGTGCTTGCACAGACCTATGGTAACTGGCAGCTTTGCCTGGCGGATGGCTCAGATGCAGAGCACATCGGAATTGTTAAGAGTATTGTAGAAGAATACCAAAAGGACCCCAGAGCTGCTTTTTCGGGAAAGTACCCCAATGAAGCGGGCGATGGCAAGAATAGAATAAGCTATCAGAAGCTTGAAAAGAATGAAGGAATCGCGGGCAACACCAATCACTGTTTGGAGCTTGCAAAGGGAGAGTATATAGGTCTTTTTGACCACGATGATATCCTGCATCCGGAGGTTCTGTACTGGTATGTGAAGGTTATAAATGAGGAGAATGCTGATTACATCTACTGTGATGAGACTACCTTTAAGGGTGATGACATCAATAAGATGATAACCATGCATTTTAAACCGGATTACGCCATAGATAACCTTAGAGCAAATAATTATATCTGCCATTTCAGTGTTTTCAAAAGAAGTCTTCTTGATGGCACAGAGCTCTTCAGGACCAAGTTTGACGGAAGTCAGGACCACGATATGATTCTTCGTCTTACTGACAGAGCAGAGCATATAGTTCATGTTCCAAAGCTTTTGTACTACTGGAGAAGCCACGCCGGATCGGTAGCTTCTGATATCAGTGCAAAACCCTATGCCATCGAGGCAGCAAAGGGTGCTGTGGCTGATCACCTTAGGCGCCATGGGTATGAGCACTTTAAGATCACAAGTACCAGAGCCTTTGAGACAATCTTCAAGATCACCTATGAGGTTAAGGGAAATCCCAAGATTTCAATTGTGATCCCAAGCTGCGAACATGCTGAGGACTTGAAGAGATGTATAACTTCTATCTATGAGAAGTCTGTTTACGACAACTACGAGATAATAGTTGTAGAGAACGGCAGTACCGGCAGTGAAGTTAAGGGCTATTACGAGGAACTTAGGAATGGCTCGTTAAAAGATATTGTGAAAGTGGTTGATTACTACGAGGGCGGAGCACATCTTAATCCGGATGGCACGAAGCCTGCTTTCAACTACTCAGCGGTTGTAAACTATGGAGTTCAGCACTCCACAGGAGAATACATTATTTTCCTTAACAATGATACTCAGGTTATAACCGTTAACTGGATGGAAGAGCTTTTGATGTACGCTCAGAGAAGTGATGTTGGCGCAGTTGGCGGTAAGCTCTACTTCCCGGACAGAAAGATACAGCACGCCGGAGTTGTGCTAAAGCTTGGCGCTCACAGGACAGCCGGGCATTCTCATTACGGACAGGAAGGCATGAATCTTGGATATATGGGAAGACTTTGTTATGCTCAGGATGTCAGTGCTGTTACCGGTGCCTGCATGATGGTGAGCCGTGCCAAGTATGACGAGGTTGGAGGCTACGATGAGACCTTCCAGGTGAGCCTCAACGACGTGGACTTTTGCTTAAAACTCCGTGAAAAGGGCTATCTGAATGTCTTTACCCCATTTGCGGAGCTGTTCCATTATGAGTCCCTTAGCCGCGGCCTTGACCTTGAGGGCGAGAACGCAAAGCGTTACGAGTCAGAGTCAGAGCACTTCCGCACCAAGTGGAAAGAGGTGCTTGATAAGGGAGACCCTTACTACAACCCGAATTTCTCACTTGATCGCAGCGATTTTTCGCTTAATGTGGAAGGGTACTCCAGCTTGAGGGATAAGTGAGTACGGAAATCCATTTTTGAATCTATTAAGTTTAAAGGTACAGTATTTATGCTATAATGTGAGTGATATTGAGACAAAAAGTCACAAGATGTCATGAGTTCTTGGATAAAATTACAGAAATCCGCACTTGCTGCGGGTTTCGTGAGAACATGATTCAAGAGTCAACCAAGCCCTGCGACGTTAGTCGCCTTCAAATGGCTTGGTTGATACATTCTTGGATTTTATATCCAAG
>JAFPVA010000282.1 GCA_017413105.1 Butyrivibrio sp.
CAAGAACCGTCCCCTCGTTCCACCCACATCTTCAATGAAGTACATCCACTTCGTATGCAATCTTGCACAGATCGCTCAGGTCTGAGGCGTCCCAGTTCATATTGATACGTTCTGTTACAATCTCGATGTCAGAGGGCAGTGCCTTTAAAAGAATGACCATCAGCTGATTTTTGCTGAGTTTGGTGATGACATCACTCTGACGAAGTGAATTCTTAACAACATTCGTCAGCTCATCCATAGCCTTTTCAGGATCTACATCGCTTTCAACCGGAACCACTGAGTACAGCATCAGATGAATGCTCTTATGGTAGTTCTGTACTACGCGGTTAAGAAACTGATATATTGATTTGAAATTTTCCTGCGGAAGCAGCATGGCACCGCGGGCAGGACTACGCTCCTCCATGAGCATCATTGAAGTGGAAAGAGCGTTCAAGGATATCATGGTATCATCATAATTTTTTGATTCGCTCCTGAATACATTGTAGCCATGCTTCCCATTCTGCTTTACTTCATAGAGGGCCTTGTCGGCTTTCTTGAAAAGAGTCTGAAAATCTTTTCCCTCATCCGGAGCAAAGGCGCAGCCCATGGAAACACCGATAGGAATTGACATGTCATCGCCCATAAGCGCTTTCGCCACTCTTACTAGCTGATCGTTGATATAATGAGCCTTCTCAGCTACAACACTTTCGTCGAGGATATTTTTACAGAAAACAATGAACTCGTCACCGCCCATGCGGCCTGCAAGGTCTGTGGATCTGATGGCTGAGCGTATGATCTCGGCAAATTTAATAAGGACCTTATCGCCCATATCGTGACCATAGATGTCGTTAACGGGCTTAAAATTGTCCAGATCTATCATCATCAGCGCACCGGCGTTGGATTTTACGAGAATGTCAATCTCTTTCTGGGAGGAAGCTTTGTTCAAAAGACCTGTCATAGGGTCCGTTACAGCTGCCTTTTTAAGCCCCTGGATCTGTTCCACGTTCTTTAGGATGTTGGATACTCTCTTTAAAAGTACATCTGCTCTGAAGGGCTTTCTGATGAAGTCCAGGGCTCCGATGGCGAAGCCTTTGCTCTCTGTCTCGTCATTTTTATCCGCAGTCATGAACATGAAAGGAATCTGATGGCCTTCCTGCTCCTGAAGAGTCTTTTGCAAGGTAAAACCATCAATTTCAGGCATCCTGAGGTCAGACAGGATCAGGTCAGGAAGCTCAGTCTTATATAATTCTATTGCTGTTTTCCCATCGGAAGCGCAGACAGTGTCATATTCGCTGGACAAAATATGCTCTGACATCCTAAGGGAAATTTTCTCATCGTCCACGATCATTATCTTGTGTTTCGCCATGCTATCACCTTTTCTTTATGAGTAAAACGGCTGTGAAACGGTTACAGAAAGTTATAAAGTTCGACAAAAATATCATAGCATACAAATATGAAAATAATCTAAAAAAAGTCAATAAACAAACGAAATTATTGCATTATGCGTGTATAATTAAAGCATGAAAAATCAGGTGTTAGATATCGAAGCTAAATATGAACAGGACTTTAGGCGTACCGTTCTGATAGTTGACGATGAGCCGGTAAATCTTAGACTCATGGGTAATATCCTTGGGGATGAGTACGACCTCTTCTATGCTGAAAGCGGAGAGGAAGCCCTTGACATCATACATAAAGAGAAAGATTTTCTTTCGCTGGTTCTTTTGGACCTGCATCTGAAGGGAATGGACGGATATGAGGTTTTAAAATCCTTGCAGAGCGATGATTCGTTGCGCGCCATTCCTGTAATTGTGCTGACTTCAGATAAGGAGGCTGAGGTAAAAAGCCTTGAACTGGGGGCGGTGGATTTTTTGAGCAAGCCCTTTGACAAGACGCAGGTGATAAAGGCCAGGATACGAAGATCCATCGAACTTGCCATAGATCGCAACATCATCAGTCTCACTGGAACTGATTCCCTCACGGGTCTTCTTACCAAGCAGTTCTTATTCCAGTATGCGGGGGAATATGACAAGTTCCATCCGGACAACGGTGTGGATGCCATAGTTGTGAACTTCAGTAAGTTCCATCTTTTGAATGAGCTCTATGGCCGAAGCTATGGAGACAAGGTTCTGTGCGCTATTGCAGAGGGCGTGAGAGCAGTCGCAAGAAAGCACGGGGGCGTCGCCAGCAGGGTGGACGCTGACATTTTTTACATGTATATAGAGCACCAGGAGGATTATGAGACCCTGGTAAAAGAGATAAAGATACCTCTTGAGTCAGTCATGAAGCCGGGAGATATCAGGCTTAAAGTGGGTATTTATCAGGATATTTTTCACACTGCTTCGTTATATCAGCGCTTTGACAGAGCACTGGAGGCCTGCAACCTGCATTCAAAATCCCTGCAGAGCGAGTCCTATATTGTTTATGACAACGCTATGCATGAGCAGGAAATATATGTGGCAAGGCTTCTTGAGGACATTGACAGTGCCATAAAACAGGGACAGTTTTCTCTGGTTTTTCAGCCAAAGTACGATATTACGGGAAAAGGCGCAAAGCTCTGCAGTGCCGAGGTTTTGGTAAGGTGGAGGCATCCCAAGTATGGAAATGTCAGACCGGATTTCTTTATACCTCTCTTTGAGGAAAATGGTCTGATAAAAGAGCTGGACAGATTCGTCTGGACTGAGGCTGCCAAGGCAATTCGCAGGTGGAAGGACATGTATGGGATGACCATCCCAGTGTCTGTGAATGTTTCGAGAGTAGATATTTTTGATCCGGATCTTACTTGTTTTTTGAAAAAAATACTTTCGGATAATGGACTGACTGCCGAAAATATGCATCTTGAGATTACAGAAACAGCATATACAGATAACACGTCCCAGTTTTTTAACATCGCCAGAGAGCTTAGAAATGAGGGCTTTAAGCTGGAGATGGACGACTTTGGAAAGGGCTATTCGTCCCTGAATATGTTGACAAGTCTTCCAATCGACGCATTAAAGCTTGATATGGCATTCATAAAGGATATCGCTGAAGACAATAAAGAAATGAAGATGGTGGAGTTTATCATTTCCATCGGACAGTTCCTTAATGTTCCGGTCATTGCAGAAGGCGTTGAGACTAAGGAGCAGTATCTTTTGCTAAAAAAGGCAGGCTGCAACCTGATACAGGGGTATTATTTCTCAAAACCTCTGACGGAGAGCGAGTTTGGAGCGCTTATTGAAAAAGAGGAGGCGGAAAAATGACGATTGATAAGTTAAGAGAGCTTGGTGCCAACGTGGATGAGGGCCTTGAAAGATGCATGGGCATGGAGGATTTTTATCTTGAGATGATAGAACTTGGGCTTTCAGATGAAAGGTTCGAGACCCTCGGTCCTGTCCTTGAAAAAAACGATATGGACGAAGCCTTTGAGCAGTTCCATGCTCTTAAGGGGGTAATCGGAAATCTGGCACTGGCGCCTCTTTATGAGACTATCTGTGAGATCACAGAGCATCTTAGGGCAAAAGAAAGTATAGACTACAAGCCTCTTTATGATAAACTTATATCTCAGAGAAATGAATTCAGGGGATAAGAGGAGAATCAAGGAGTTATGGAAAAAAGAGAAAATCCGATAGAGTACATCATCGAACATGTCTCAGAATTGGATCTTCTGGGACGTGTTCGTGTGTTTTTCAGATGGCTGTTTCTTGGCTGTATCACAGGCGCTGTGGTGGGAGTGATTGGAACGGCCTTTTATTATGCGATAATTTTTGCCACCAGTTTTAGAAAATCCCATGATTATTTGATCTTGGGGCTTCCACTGGCAGGTCTTTTCATAGTCTTTTTATACAGGCTGTGTAAAGATTATGAGGATAAGGGTACGAATCTTGTCATCAAGTCCATTCAGGAAGGAGAAAACCTTCCTGTCAGCAAGGCTCCGCTTATTTTTATTTCTACCTCACTTACTCACCTCTTCGGAGGTTCCACAGGACGTGAGAGCGCTGCTCTTCAGATGGGCGGAAGCATTGGCTACAATCTGGGTAAGCTTTTTAGGTTAAAAGAGGGAAATATAAAAATAATCACCATGTGCGGCATGAGCGCAGCATTTTCCGCTTTGTTTGGAACCCCGATGACTGCAGCTTTTATGGCCATGGAAATTGAGAATGTGGGTATCATGTATTACTCGGCTTTGGTGCCTTGTGTAATATCAGCTTTGGTGGCTCAGGGAATTGGTAAGGTTCTTGGTGTTTCTGCAGAAGTTTTTACTGTGAACATTGTGCCGGAGTTTACTCCTTACCAGGCAATCTTTACAGGTATTCTTGCAATCCTGTGCGCTGCTGTAAGCGTGGCGTTCTGTTCAATACTTAAGTTTACAGGAAAGACTTATAAGAAGTTTTTCCCTAACCCATATCTTAGAGTATTTGTGGGCGGTTGCATTGTTGTCGCCCTGACCTTTATATCCGGAGTAAGATACTACAACGGCGCAGGTATGGATGTCATCGAGATGGCACTTAAGGGCGAGGCGCCCTACCCGGCGTTTCTTTTAAAGATGATCTTTACAGCCCTTACTCTCGGCGCAGGGTATAAGGGAGGTGAGATTGTACCGGCTCTTTACATAGGAGCAACCTTTGGATGCCTGTACTCACAGCTGTTTGGATTTGATCCTGCCCTTTGCGCTGCTATCGGAATGGGCGCGCTGTTCTGCGGCGTGACAAACTGCCCGATTTCATCGCTGTTTATTTGTTTCGAACTGTTTGGATTTAAAGGAATGCCTTATTATCTTTTGGCAATAGCCTTAAGCTATACCTTTTCCGGGTATCACAGCCTTTACAGCAGCCAGAAGATCGCATATTCCAAGTTCCACAATAAATATGTTAACCGCAAGACACTGTAGATTGGTGGAACGAGGGGACGGTTCTTGCGTTCCATTGTGTCAAATGGAACGCAAGA
>JAFPVA010000283.1 GCA_017413105.1 Butyrivibrio sp.
CAGTGAGATAAGCGAATATCTGTGCTTCTCAACTCAGAGCTACTTTCAGAATGTTTTTAAAGCAAAATACAAAATGACACCGAAGGAATATCGGCAGAATCAGAAGAAGTGACTGCGCTGTGTTCAATGCAGGTATGTTTGCTTGAGTATTCTGCACGCGCATCCGCTAAATGAATGGAAGTATTCTTATCCCCTACTTGGAGAATTACCTCCGTAGCCACATCATTCTTTTTACTTTCGGATACATACTCCAGATAGTCATGGATCTGTCTGTCACTTCTTTTATCTTTGTGTATTCCGCCACTTAATACAATTATAGATAAAAAAAGCCCCAGAAACACTGAGTACAACAGGCACCTCGATTCCGCCATGCCGACAGACTCGGAACCGCTTCGCTTGTTCCTCGTTGTCGCGGCATTCGCCGTATGCTTGCAAAAAAAGACATCCCAGCTTGGATGCAAGCATCCATCTGGAATGTCTTTTTTACAAGCGCATGGCTCATTGCTACGCGCATTATCTCTTTGAGAACTTTTTCACTCTCTTAAATGCCTTGTTTTGGGCATTTCTAGGGCGAGTTGCTGTTTACCTGCTGCGTACGGTAGAAAGCTCATGGCTACTGTATGCGGCTGGTGGCAACTTTAATTATAATTCTTCAGATCCGTTATATCCTCAATAAATTCATCACCATTGCTGTCATAATATCTTTTTCATCAGGATTAGATTCAGCAATCATGAGTGTTATAGCTACAAGTGCGCCATCACTTACTATCTTCTGCCCATCTCTAAAAAGTGCATTGTTTCTGCTCAAGAACTCCAAGAACAATGATGCTGCGATTCTCTTACAGCCATCCTCAAAAGGATGGTCTTTTATCATGAAATAAAGAAGATTGGCCGCCTTTTCCTCTAGCGAAGGATATACCTCCCCTCCAAAAACATCCTGATATACTGCTGCCAAAATGCCTTCCACCTTACCATTTTCCTTCTCTACACCAAATACGTCTGATTTGAATGTATCCTCCATATGATTAACCATCTCTCTGCAATCCTTATAGGTGATTCTGTATATTGGACTTGAGCCTTCAGGCTTCTCAAGAGACTGGTGATCATATTGATCCAAAAGCATAAGTGCTTGCGTGTATAAATTTACAGCCTTGAGTACATCTTGTTGCTCAATATCCAATGTCCCTGCAATCATCTTTGTTTGTATTTCCACAGTTTTTTGAAGTGCCTGTAACCTACGCTCGTTGATTGCATAGCCATTTAATGTATATTGTTTAAGGACAGAACTAGCCCATCGTCTGAATGCTATTCCTCTTTTTGAATTTACTCGATATCCAACAGAAAGTATCATATCCAGATTGTATATCTTAGGTTTTCTTCCTCCAGAACTTTTATCGGAAAAACCGATAGAAGTCTCATCTAGCTCACCCGTATCGATAATATTTTTTATATGCTCACTAAGAGTGGCTTGCTTAACACCAAATAATTCACCCATTTGTTTCTGTGTTAGCCAAACTGTTTCTTGCTCAGGACTTATCTGCACCTCTATCTCTGTATTCCCGTCTGTAAATAAAACAATTTCATTCTTTGCCATTAAATTCCCCTCTATCCTTCATTATTTTCTCATATTCAAGCTGATAAGCGATCAGCCTCGGAATATACTCCGGAGGAGTCCTGCGCCCTGCTTCCCAATCCTCTAAAGTACGAACCGGTATACCAGTGTGAATAGAAAACTCTTTTCTTGTTTCTCCCGTGCTCTCTCTTAATTGCTTAATTTTCTCTGCTATATCCATAATTGCACCTCCACGCAATGCGATAAGTCTATAATAGCACATCACTCTCTATATCGCAATGCGTGCTTATATGACTACATTAAATTCATATAGATGCAATAAAAAGGAAGTTCATGTTAAACTGAACTCCCTAAGTCATGATAATATTAAAGATTTGCATTGACCAGTTTTAAAAACTTCTTATCATTCATTTGCTCATTAGTTACATA
>JAFPVA010000284.1 GCA_017413105.1 Butyrivibrio sp.
ATACTGTCGCAGGCATGTATTTTCCTGAGCGATCCATCTCATAGTCAACAACATCCATTCTGAACGCGCTTGTTGATACAGAAACAACCATCTTCATTGCGTTATTTCCAAATGTAAAGAGCACGTATGTGATTGCCATGAGAACTGCTCCGGTTGATAAGTTGCCACCGAATACTGTTCCCACAAGAGTTGTAGGTGTAAATAAAAGATATACTGCAAATGCGATATTCAGTCCGATACAATTCTTGGTCCAGTCGATCATGACCTTTCTGCTACCCTGTTTGCCGGCAATCTTCGCACCTATGATGGCGAAAATGATGGATGGAAGCATTGCCACAGCAGAAAGAATTGATGAAATAGCCATTGATCCAAGCATGATTCCATTAAGCATCGTGGATACTACCGCTGCAGAGCCTATTGTCTGAGCCAGCTTATCGGATGTTGCAGCCATGATGAATCTCTGAAGCTCTTTGTTTTCTTTGATCAGAGCCAGCATATCCTTAAAGCTTGGCTTTTCATCGATTTCGCCATCCTTTTTGATTCCTTCAAAATTCTCGGGAATGTCATATGGAGCAATTCCTATGCATGCCAGAATGTAAAAAAAGAGCGAAACAAGTACCACTACTATGTTGTAAGTTGCGAAGTATTCAGTTCCCTGAATGTTATTGAATTTCGGGAGGATCACGGCTGATGCCACAACGCTCATTATCATGGGAACCAGATAGGAATATGCTGTGCTCCATACTCCGATGGTAGGACGCTGCTTGGGATCATTGGTCAGAATGTTCATGTTGATCTGACCCGCTATACTTACGAATGTATAGCCAATGATATAGAACACATAGCAGAGAACAAAGAATGTTATTCCTGCTGCTCCCGTAAGTGACAGCTTTGCCCCTATATTGCACATCAGTGTGGTTGAAACAGCCATAAGCAGCCAGCCAAACATGATCGAAAATCGTACTTTTCCAAATCTGGAATTAAATCTTTCAAGGAAGAAAGCTATTACCGGATCTGTAATACCGTCCAAAAGCCTTGATCCTGTTATGATAAGGCCTGTAACTGCCACAAGTATTCCAAAGTTCGAATTTCCTATATAGGTTGCCCCGTTCATCAGCAGATAAAAAGCCATCTGCCCGGCACCTGTCATCATTGCAAGAGCGATATGCCACGTCCTTGCCCTCTTGTAAGTTACCCCGTTTTCTTCTCTAAAAAGAGATCTGTCCTTGCCCATTGTAAGCCCCTTTCAGTTGCATCTTTATTACTGTTTTGATTAGTGAAAGCTTTCCTGTTAAGGTCATAGTATCATTTAGTTCCGGAATATGTTAGAATTATTTTGTCTATTATAGTATTATTTTGCTTTTTTGAGGAATGAATATGGATCATGCTCTTTTTTCAGCTCTTCTAAATAATCTGCTCTCAGTAGATGTAACGGATGCCACGGATATGGACATATCTCTTGAGGCCTTCGAAAAGAAATACTGCTTCAGTATCAGGATGCAGCCCATGTTTACACATGATGCCCTTAACTATCTTCTGAGCTCATCCAAAGGAGGCATGATCTATGAGGTTATAGACCAGCTGGGTATATGTATATCTTTTTTTACCTTTGACAACAGGATTTATATAATCGGACCTTATGTAAAAGAAAAATACTCAGAACTTAAGACAGAGACCGTGCTTGCCAAGAACGATGAGTCCTCCTCCAAATCACTGGCCTTCAAGCTGTATTACACAGCATTTCCCATAGTATATACAGAGCAGATAACCAGTGTGGTAAACAAATGCATAATCTCTTTTTCTCCTGCGGAGTCAGAGTATTCGTACAGAAGGCTTACGGGTTTTATCCAGAATGTATCCGAGGAAGACGACAGGACGGAGCTGTCTGAGAAGAATTACAGCGAGATCTACAGGCGATACGACCAGGAAAAACAGTTCCTCTCACTGATAAGGAACGGGGACACCAAAAACGTCATGTCAGCATTTGAAAAATTATCCGGCCCTGAGTCTCTTTCCGACTTTTCTAAAGAGACCCTTAACTACTATGCCTCGGGCTATGGTCTGGCAATACTTAAAGCCCTTTCCAGAAAAGCTGCGGAAGAATCAGGGCTTTCGGTCATTACAATAGATGAGATCACTCAGAAGTATACTCAGCTCTCATCAGCTACAAAAAGCCCGGAGCTGCAGACCCGCTACCAGATTGAAATGATCGTTGAGCTCACGAAAGCAGTTCGAAATCACAAACTGTCCCTGGACAGGTTTTCTGCGCCAATTCAGAGAGTCCTTGAGTACATTAGTCTCCATCTCGGAGATCACATATCAAACGAAGACCTGACAAGTGCCGCCAGTATGTCTGTTTCCCACCTCGCCAGGCTGTTCAAAAAAGAAACGGGCGTGACCATGACGGAATACGCCGCTTCCATGCGCTGCAAAAAAGCTGCCGGCCTCCTGAAGAAGACAACTCTTCCAATCCAGGAAATCAGCAGCTACGTCGGATACTCCGACAATAATTACTTCGTTAAAGTATTCAGAAAAAACTATGGCATGACGCCAACAGAATTCAGGAGAAATGCCTGATCATTCTGCTTTCCAGAGGCCGTTAATATGTGGAAGTGGATGTCTTCACAGCTTCTTCATAAGGATCAGTAATTCTCCGCTTTATCACTGGACATATTATGCTGCAAGAGATCAAGCCATAAAGAGAATTACCAATGATCATTGGCACAAGAATTGAGTAC
>JAFPVA010000285.1 GCA_017413105.1 Butyrivibrio sp.
ACAGCAGACTATAACGGACGAAAGACAAAGTTTCAGCTTGTACCCATTGATGAGATCAATGAACTCCGTAAAGCAGTAGGTCTTCCTATAAGTAAGTATTCTTATAAGGAAGAAGAGGAAGATGATCCTTTCCCTGACGATGTAGAAGAGGAAGTACCTAAGAAGCCGGATTTTGTTGAAGATATTGCTCCCGGTTCTTATGGCGATATTGATATTCCCGATGATGGATTTGAGATGCCGCCAATGGACAATGAGGAATTACCTTTTTAAGGGAGGGATATGATGAGGCTTTTTATGAGTTTGACGGAAGAGGAAGTAAAACAGTTTGATAAAGCATGTGACAAAGCAGGCATGACAAGATCCCAGTATCTTAAGTGCCTGCTTAATGGCAGGCGTGATATCAGACCGCCAGTATTACAGTACAGAGAAATGATACATGCACTTGAAAGCATAGAAAGAGATCTAAAGGTTATTGCAATGAAAGATGATCTTTCTGATACAGACAGGCTTCTTATCATGCAAAAACTTTCGGATTTAAAAGAGATGTTTTCAGGGAGATTTCATAAGGAGGTTTCGGATGGAAATAGAGGATAAAGAATATACGATGGATGATGTCGTTGAGCTTGTAAATGCTCAGGAGAAAGACTTCATTATTAATATCAAGCTGGAGGTGGATGATGGCGACAGTGAAGGAAGTGTATAAGAACCAGCTTGATATGGCATCAGTAAGGCTGGTTAAAGATAAACCTCTTATGAGTAAAACACCGATTCGTTCCCCGGAGGATGCGGTTAAAGCATTGGGAGAGTATCTGTGTCAGATGGATAGAGAGGTTATCTGCGTAATTAACCTTAGAACGGACGGGATTCCTATTAACTGTAGTGTTTGTAGCATGGGTGCAATAGATCAGGCAATAGCTCACCCAAGGGAGATCATGAAAACAGCGATTCTCTCAAACGCGGTAAATATTGTAATGATGCATAACCATCCAAGTTCTAATCTTAATCCAAGTAAGGAAGATACAATGCTCACAGACAGGATGGTCACAGTTTGTGAGATCTTAGGGATTCCACTTGTAGATCATATTATTGTTGGAGGCGATAATAGTGAATATTTCAGCTTTAGAGAGAAGGGTATCCTTCCCATGAAAGCGATAAAACTTGAAAGTGATTATAACAAACTGGATATGAACACACCGAGTGTTGCAGAAGAGCATGTGACCATGAGGCCAAGACGGCATAGGTGATATTTTCCCTGGCAGAGATGTCAGGGATTTTTTTATTTATGTTTCGGATTAGGGCTATGCATGTCCCACTAACCTTATGAGAACAATCAAAGGCGCTTAAGAAGGGAGGTATTTAATGTACAAGTTTGAAAAGAAGATCAAAGCGGCAGAAGAAAATGGTATCAGGTTCTCAGAAGGGCAAAAGACATACATAAGATGTGCTCGCATCAACGGGATAGATTTGCTTGACCATCTTTATGACAGGTATTCAAGAGATTATCTAAGTCATCCACATGATGAGAAGAGTAGCGAGTATCTTGCGGTTATCAGCGTGATCCTATCTGTCTCTGAGTACTTTGATGAAAACCTATGCGAGCTTGTTGACCAAATGATTGAGCAAAACAAGGTTTATCCGGTAAGGAAGTGATCATATGGCAGAAAGACAAACCCGTGAAGAGAAGATGAGTGCTATCCAAAAGAAATTAGAGGATGGCGTCAGAGCAATCTTTACTTCTGAAAAGTATCAGGAATATATCTCGGCTATGTCTAAGTTCCCGAGGTATTCCATCAATAACTGCATACTTATTGCAAGCCAGTTACCGGAAGCAAGCCTTGTGTGCGGTTTCAGAAAATGGCAGACCGAATTTAACAGGACAGTCAATAAAGGAGAGCACGGGATTATGATTTTGGCTCCCATCAAAGGTAAGACTGAGGTTGTAGAAGAGGTCTTCGATGAGAATAACAAGGCTGTTGTTGATGAAAACGGAAATCAGAAGACAGAGAAGGTGACAAGAGAGTATCAGACCTTCAGACCGGTATATGTTTTCGATGTTTCACAGACAAGCGGAGATCCGCTGCCTACTCTTGCATCGGAACTAAATGAAACTGTTGATTCTTTTGAGGAAATGAAAAGTGTTCTTATAAGTATCAG
>JAFPVA010000286.1 GCA_017413105.1 Butyrivibrio sp.
AAAGGCATCCTTCAACATGCGGCTGATCTGCTCCAGGTTTGGTGACTGGGATAGATCATATGAGATGACCTCGTTTGTATTCATGTCAAGGACCGGCGACAGGTAGCATTTCCCCCAGGAGAGGCTAAACTGGGACACATCAGCGCTCTCCCCGTAAGACAATATCTATGTAATTTGGACGGCACGGCATAACAGCTGTGCCGTTTCCTTATGGTTTCATCAGTTTATCGAGGTTGAGTTCTCTTGGAATATCGTATTCGATCTTGACAGATTTCTCCCTGTGTTTTCTGCCTTCCATCGGATATTCGTCTACATATATGGCTTTCACCAATGAATGTAAGGCATAGGGAGTTAATTCCCTTAAATCGGAGTATTCCTTGACCTTTCCGATAAACTGTTCAACAGATCTGTTCTGTTCATCCTGTAACTGTATCTCGCTTTTAATGGTTTCAATGTCAGAGACAAGGTTTGCCTGTTCAGCCTCATATCCCTGAGACAGCTTCACAAACCTGTCATCACTGATCTTTCCCAAAACGTTGGATTCGTAGAGTTTCTGGATGATGATATCCAGTTCTTCGAATCTTTTCTGTTTTTCATCCAGCAGTTTGTTCTGCTGTTTTTTCTTTTCGGCACTCTTGATAAGCAGTTCCTCTTCCACCTGTTTGCGGAAATATGCTTCATGACAGGTAACATAAGATATCACTTTCCTCATATGCATCCATACAAGCTGTTCCAGCACACATGCTCGGATGATATGACCGCTGCATTCATCCTTATGGAGTCTGTGATTGGAACAGGTGAAGTAATCCTGATTGTCAGAGGAAGCGTTGCTTGTAGAGAAGTAGAGCTTCGCTCCGCAGTTTCCGCAGAAGACCAGTCCGAAAAACATGTTCGTCTTACCTGTTTTGGTCCTTCTGTGTCGGTTCTCCCTGATCTGCTGGACTTTTTCGAATTCCTCTTCAGAGATGATCGCTTCCTGTGTGTTGGGAATAATCACTTGGTTTTCCAGAGAATTGACACGTGTTTTCTTGTCCCATATCGAGTTTGTATAGAACTTGAAGTTCACCGTACATCCCGTATAACTGCGCTGTTCCAGGATGTATGATACTGTGTCAGGAGTCCAGTAATACGGATCGCTTCTTTCCGGATGAGGTGTTTTCCTGCCCTTGGAACGCTGATAGGAGCTCGGTGTGAGTATCTTTTCACTTGTCAGGATATCAGCGATCTGGGACGGTCCTTTGCCCTCCATACAGAGTTTGAAGATCCTCTTTACCACTTCAGCCGCTTCCTCGTCAACGATCCATTGTTTCTTGTCTTCCGGATCTTTGATGTAGCCGTATGGCGGAACTGTGCAGAGATGTTCACCTCTGTTACCCTTTGCCTTGGTCACTGCTCGGATCTTGCGGGATGTGTCCCTTGCGAAGAACTCATTGAACATGTTCTTAAAGATTCCCATGTCCAGATTCGGGTTATTGGGATCGACCGTATCGAAACTGTCATAGATCGCAATGAATCTTACATTGTACTGAGGAAACGTATAGTTGATATACATTCCTGCCATCGTTGAATTCCTTGCAAAGCGCGAAAGATCTTTACAGATACAGACTGCAACTTTGCCTGCTTCGATATCAGCCATCATCTCCATGAAACCCGGCCTTTTGAAGTCGGTTCCGGAAAATCCGTCATCCACATAGAACTTGGGATGCAGGAACTTGTTCTGTTTGGCATAGTCCATCAGGATCTTTTTCTGATTGGATATGGAGTTGCTTTCACCTTCCAGGGCATCTTCCTGTGAGAGCCTGCAGTAGAGTGCCGTTATCTTTGTATTGTTTTCAGTTGCCATTAAATCCTCCTTATCTGTGGCAACTATCAGTACAGGAGTGGCACTTTCAATTATACCGTTTTGAATATTCTCAGTCACTACCTTACACCTCCATATCACACTTCAGGATCTGTGAAATTTTATCTTCCGCGCTGCCCGTTCCGGTATATGAGCCGGAGACATAGTAGTTCGTTCCGCTTATATTGACATACAGTTCAATGTCGGGAAGAACACTGACCGGAAGTTCTCTCAGGACGGTCTCTCCGTTTTCATCGATTTCTTCCTTGTACTGTCTGGTCAAGAAGTCCTTTACAATCACCGGTGTGGTGTAATCATCGATCACAAGTAATGGTTTGTTCGTGTTTTCGCTCAATGTATCATCTCCTTTCATCCGTTCAGTATTTCGTCAAGCTGTTTCTTTTTATCTTTGCCGATACCGGGTCGCAGACTGTTTCCCAGGAATGCTACCGGTGTGGTCATTTCCAGCACCCTGTCATAGATCCTCTGATGATCCAAATCAGAAGGATGTTCCAGAGTTTTCAGTGACAGGTTCGTTGTCAGGATCAAAGGTTTTTGCTGAACATATCTTCTGTCTATGATCTGGAAGACGGTTTCCAGTCCGTAGGAGGTGTCTCTCTCCATTCCGAAGTCATCGATTATCAGTAATCTGGCTTTGCACAGGCTGTTTATGAAATCTTCTCTTTCATCGAATTTGCAGTTCATCACTGTAGAGAGATTGGTCAGCCTTGCCGGTATCTCCTTTTCGATCAGCGTATTGGCGATGCAGGCAGCGAAATAGGTCTTTCCTGTACCGACCGGTCCCCATAGAAGTAAACCATGATTGCCGTCCTCGATCTCCGTCCAGTTTTCGGAATACTTTTCCCCGAAACGGATCTTCTTTTCTTCCAGGATACAGTTATCGAATGTCCATGTTTCCATTGCTTTGGATGGGAAACATTTCCCTTTAAGTTCACTCACTTTTGATCTGTGAAGATACTCTCGGTATTCCTTTTCTTCAGCCTCACGCTTTTCTTTCTGACACCGGCACTCGGAAGGATGTTTCTCCCATCCGAGCCTCTGCAGGTTTTCTGGATAGAAAGCTTCCTTCGGTTCATGGCAGATACCGCAGTGCAGTAATCCGTCTTCGCCGATGTAATCATCTTTTCCCGGTTCAAGAGCCGGTATTCTGATAGTCTCTTCAATGTTCAATAGCTTTCTCCTTCCTCGCAGGAATAATCTTGATTTTCTGTTTTATGACTCGGTGCTTTTCGGTCTTTTGATGCCCAGAGCCTGATTCCGGCTTCATAGTTTTCATAAACCTTTCCGGTGGCAGCCAGATAGTTGCTGAGTTCTTCTATGAAGCGGTTCAGATCGGAGCCGTAATCGGTTTGCAATATGCTGTATTCCTTATCAGAGAGAAACACATTCTGATATCTGCCATAGGCAGTGCGTTTTTCCTTAGATCCATCAGGTGCTATATATTCAGTTTGATTACTATAGTTATTAGGGGTCAGTTTTCCGTCCCTCAGTAGGTCGGAAAACCGGCCATCAGTAGGACTGTTTTCCGGCTCACTGTAGGTCGGATTTCTGTCCCACTGTGTATTTGCTTTCATCATCTTCAGAAAGATGACATTCGGCTTCCCGAAATCCGATCGCTTTCTTTCCAGAAGATCCGCCTGTTCCAGTTCATAGAGGGCGGCTTTAACGGTGGTCTTGCTTTTGTGTAGTTCCTTCGCCATTTCCTCGATCGCATACATGATGTAGACCCTTCCGGATTCATCGAACCAGTTATTCTTCTGTGACAGCGTGGCTCGGTTCAGAAGCAGTGCATACAGGATCTTTGCGCTCTGTGATATATCGAGTTCAAGTAAGAATATCGGAAACGGAAGATAGTGCTTTATCCTGGTATTTTTCCTGATGTAGGAAGTCTCATTTTCCTGATCATTCATCGCATCATCTCCTTTCCGTTTTGTGTATTTTGTTGATGTTTGCCGTTTTCCCCGAATGCAGTTCCTGCCCCTGCTACAGCGGTGTATCGTTTCTTTGGGATTGCTCTTGTGACATTCACAGTCATCGCAATCCTTTGCCGGAAACATATCCTCATTCAGACGGTCATTCAGTTGTCAAAGAACAAGTGCCTCTCTACTTAGTAGTGGGGACTGTTTGGAAGGAAGTTGACTAAGTTTTTAACTTCTCCCTCACTTATATGTAGGGGACAGAAAACATCGAAGTTGTGCACAGCTGTGGTGATTTTTTTTCGTATCCCCTCACTTATCTGTGGGGGGATAAAAATCATCAATTGGTCATACTTTTCGAAAAAAATCTTATTGTTTCTGAAGTTTTAAAGCACTCATGCCCGTTAAATGAAACTGATGCCTTCTCCATAAAAACAAAGCCCCCTCACTTATATGAAGGGGACGATCTGATCTGGTTTTGGCTCATGAAAAATGAAAAATCCGCAATCGTTTTTTTGACTGCGGATATGATAAAAAATCCTCTTTTCCTTCACCCCGTGAAGACTGTGAATGACAATGAGCCGAGTGAAACGGCAGAGGGTTTGGGGAGCGGTATCCCCAACAATATGACCAGTGCACGGAAATGATTTTTCGTCAGACAAGGTGAATCTTGCTCTGACAGAAAAAATGAATTTTCGTGTTACATGGTGAATCTTGCTCTAATGGAAATAGAGCGGGATTCGGCACACTGGTCATGACCTGTTAAACGATTTTCTGTTTAACAAGGTGAATCTTGCTCTTATATGAGAGCATGATTCCCGTAAGAAAAGTTCGGATCAGCCAATACGGAACAGTACCGGCATCTCCGAACCTTATACGAGTTTCAATCAGGAAAACCGATAGTAACGATTACTCCTGATCCTGTCCTCTGCTCCAGCGCATAGGAGGAAGTTCCTTTGCTCTGGACAGATCAAAGACGATTGCCTTTGCCTCCGGGAACAATACTCCGGTCATCTGATAACGCATCTCATCCTTCCAGGAATCGGCCATAAGATGGCGGAGGGTCGCTCTGATGGCATTGCAAGTACTGCTGAAACCACCGCCTCTGAGGTTGTCAGTCTTGGAAAACTTCATCGCACGATCATCTTTTTCCTTGCAGACCTGCACAGCGAATGCTTTATTGTCAGCATCCAAAAGCGGGCGGACAAATCCGGGATTCCCCAGTAGATCCAGTGTCTTTGCATTGAAGGTGATGCCATTCAGATTGATGGTCATCTCCGGTACAGAACTCATGGTCACATCGATCACTTCAAAATTGAACTTATTGAAATCCTTTAACACTTTTCTTTTCCTTTCCGGCTATTTTTTTCAAGCCATTCAAACAGTTTTTCAATATCACCGGTACGCCAGTTTGGATCAAGAATAATGAATCCGCTCAGACGTCCGGACTTAATGCGGGATACTCTGAATTTCTCGGCAATAGGAACAGCATTCCCACTGCCTTTTCTGCGGGGCAAAAGAAGCATTTCCTGCACCTTGTCCCAGTCTTCTCGGGCTATGATTGCAGGATGATTGTTCTTTAACCTGTACTGCGGTCTTTGGCCTCGGTTCTTGACTGATCTGTGAGAAAAACAATCAACCGTATATGTCTTCTGCATGAGCACATCACCACAGTATTTTTCATTCTTCAGAATATTCCTGACAGTGCCGACACTCCACTTTTCGTTTCCCTTAACTGACGGGATATGTCCTTGTGTAAGACTGTCGGCAATCTCACGGGTAGTCTGCCCATTGATAAAGCTGCTGTAGATATATCTGACAACTTCTGCTTCTTCTTCGACTATGACCATTTTTCCAAAACGGTCTTTGTCATATCCGAGCAGATAGGTCGTTGATAAAATCGGGATGCCGTTTCTGAAACGTTCGATAACCGACCATGTTATGGCAGCGCTTTTGGCTTCTGATTCGCCCTGCGCCACAAGGCTCATAACACCGAGAGTGAACTCATTTTTGGCTTCGACCGTATTCAGACTGACATCCTCAAAATAAACGCCTACAGGCGGAGACAGAGCTTTCAGTTCTCTCACTACTCGTAGGCAGTCCATTGTGTTTCTGGCAAATCGGCTGACACTTTTTGTAAGGATCAGGTCAATTTTACCCTGTTTGCAATCTTCGATCATTCTCTGGAATTCAGGTCGCTTTTTCATGTTCGTACCGGATTTTCCTTCATCGGCGTAGATGCCGACATCCTCCCATTCGGGATTATCGGAAATCATCTGCTGGAAGTGCTGTATCTGAAGTTCGAAACTTCCTGCTTGCGCATCTTCCAAAGTACTTACACGGCAGTATGCGGCGACTTTGAGTTTCGGTTTGTTGTTCGGATCAGATTGTATCTTTGCCGGTATGAATTCCACATCACGCTTATCTTCAAAAGCTGATCGGATCCTCTGTTTTTCCTCTTCTCGTCGCTTTTCTGCCTTTGCGGCCTTATTCCATTTCCCAGTTTCCTGGATCTTCATTTTCTTTGGCATATTCATCACCTCCTTTCCGTTTCACTGCTTTTTATGAGCAAGCCCGTGAGTACACTGCACCCAGTGGCGTAGTGCCGGAAAGAAGGCATAAAATAACCCATCCGGTATTATTATCAGATGGGCTATTATGGCTATTATTGCATGATGGCTTTTATGAGCAATCACAGAGAGTGAGTCTGATAATCGATCATTGGTCCTTTTTATGAGCGTCATACTGAACGGATTCTTCGGCAACCATACTTAATCTTTCTGATGGAGTTCCGTAGTTATAGAAGTAGTTCTTCTTTCTCTGAACTTCAACTGTAATAGGTTTACCGTCCAACAATGCCATGAAGTCCGTTGCAAAATCTGTCATTCTGCTGTCGGTATTGAAGAAATGGAGCCCCCAAATCTTATAGCGATTGTCATCAGCAAAAACCTTTACAGGGGCAGCATTCTCCGCCATCTGAAGAAGGAATTTTTCCTTCCAGGCATCCTTCTCCATCAACTGGCTTCCTTTAGGTTCAATAAAAACCTGTAATTGTTCATACCCGGTTCCTTTAGGAGATTGCAGGAACAGAACATAGTCTGGTTCAAAACGCTCCCCATCATCAAATGAGTAGAGATGAAATTCTCTTTCATTTCTCACAAGGTATATTTTGCTGTAAATCTTGCGCAAATCTTTTATATAATCTCTGAAATATGCGACAAACGCCTTTTCTTCTGATGTCCCGTAGTTATCGGTATAAGCGAACCAGTCTTCAGCGGACAGATTGATTTTCCACTCTCCCTTTACACTTGGATCATTCTGTGAAATACCCACACCGCCATCATGTGGATCTGTATAATTGACAGTCTTATTCTTAAAGACTTCATGTAAACGTTTCGGCCTGAATTCCTTGGTTCCTTTGTATGTTTCCTCAATTCCAGAAATAGAGGTAGCTACCTTTTCCAAAACACTCAAGACAGCATTATGCATTGTCATCGGACTTGGCTTTTCCGTTCGAGTCTTAATATCGATCCTGATGCCTCCAAGGTAGCTCTCAGATGTAATGAATTCCCTCGTTGAATGAATATTCGGGAAATACGATTTCAGGATGTTAAATTTGAGTACCGGGAACTTCATTACTGCCTTGTTCACTATGGCGTAATTGATTTCGGCAATTTCCCTGATCGACATATGAGAAACATGCATTTCTACCGGTTTATCTTCAGCTCCGGTGGTCTCATTCATAATCACATCAGTTCCCGATGCTCCGGTTGATTCCTGATAGGTATAGATGTTATCCCTGACGGTAGGGAGTAATCCATAAACATCCTTTCGGCTGATGACCTCACGCTGGTTTATGAAAATTAAACCGTTTTGATATAGATCATCATTTTTGAAAGTGTCTTTGAGGATATATTCACGCTGTACAACTTTGTCCGGGTCCAATCCGATTTCTCTGAGGGCTGTATGCAGTTCGGTAACATACCTGTGATCATTCTGACAGTGATAGTATAATTCCTCGCATATTCTCAATTCGTTCCCGATATCATCGTCATACTTTCGCTGGAAACGAGGTTGTTCAGCATCAATCTGAAACGGGCAGTATCTTGCGCCACGGCCGATCAACTGTGCTTCAGATATAGTTGCCGGTGATATCTTTTTACCGCCTGACTGTCTTGTTTCATAAAGCCTTACAATGTCAAACAGATTCAGAACATCCCATCCTTCATCCAGTTTTTTCACTTCAAAGATAGCCCTATATGGATTATTGATATCCTCCAAAGAATTCAATAGTATCTGCTTCTGTGTTGCATCTTTATCATCATTAACAGAAACACAATGCTGTTCAGAGAAATCCTCTCTCAGTTCCTGTGCCAGTGTATCAAGGCCGATTTCTTTTTTCTTGAAGTAAGAAAATGCTCTTTGGATAACTGGACTGGATGTACTTTCTTCCAGTCTTCTCAGTGTCCCTTCATCCAATGACCGGATTGTTTCAAGAAACCTCTCCATGAATTCCTTGCTGTCTGCTATTTTTGCTGCCTTAAAAAGGATAACTGGCTTAATAGATAACTTCTGATCCTGGAATACTTTAAGGCGATACTGACTCAAAACCAACGCTTGTATAGCTCTGTCCATAACCGGCATATCGGAACGCAGAGTTAATATATCCTTTGAATATTTGTCCTGATAAAAGCTGTTAAGCGCATAATCAAAAATGATTTTGTTCTCATATGCTGCACGTATCATTGGGTTCTGCAGATCACATGTAGCCGTAAATTCAAGCAAAATATTATCGTTATTTTTATTGAAAATATATTTAACGGTCTGCTCCCAGGAATGATAGCTTTCTTCCTCATCCGAAGACATCTTTTTCCTTGTATCAACATTCAAATGATGTGCCTCATCTGATATCAAGACCACTTTCTGTCCGTCAAAATCATCAAAAGACATACTATTTTCCTTAACAAACCACATATCGGAATGAAGACCTTGGGTTGTAGAAAAGCAGATGTTGATGCGATCAGGGTCGGAATACTGGAAGTTATCGACTTCCTGAATACCGATTTTCTCGCCATCGATAACAATTTCATCCGCAAACAAATACTTTGTGGATGTGTGATTATTGAAATTATCCTTTGTTTTTTCAACTATATTGGACAGATTTACGAAGAACAGGAAATTTCTGTATCCCTGTTTATAGAGATACAGCATCAATCCTGCCATAATCAGCGTTTTCCCACTGCCTGTAGCCATATGGAAAAGAACCTGTGTCGGCTTCTGGCGCAGTTTACCTTCATAGTATGTTATGAAGTTTTCGAACGCTTCCACTTGATACGGTCGTAATTCAAAGTTTTGATTTAGGTTATCCGGTATATAACTTGGAACATCTGCTATTACCCCGGCTTCTCTTAAAGCATCAATTTTTTCATAGAGGAAAGCCATGTATTAAACCTCCCCATAGAAGCTTCTGGTAAAGGCTTTATCCTGTTCTGAGATACTGAATTCCTCGTCATCAATATCGCAATAATTGACGTAGAGAAGGTTCTTGTCTAGCAACCCCATCAAGAAGCGCTGTTTATCTTCAAAAGTCAAATCAGTCCACTCGTTGCAGTTAAGATCTATCTCAGCAGGATCAACCTTACAACTGATAAATCCAGATTTCACCATACGACTATATATGCCCTTCAACTCTTCATCTTCAGATGCGGATTGTATTTGATCAGCGAGTGATTGGTTCAATGTTGCAAGCTCACAGTATATGAATGAACCTCCGCCAGTCCAATTATTCTTTTTTGAAATACCGCTTTGCTCGCCATCAATAACCTTGTTCAATCTTCGAATCATAATATCTACATGTTTATCAAGCTGCTCACAGATTATAAAACGTCTGCCTGTCTTTAGAGCCACCGCAGCAGTTGTTCCGGTTCCTCCGAAGAAATCTAAAACAATATCGCCTGGTTCAGTATGAGCTTTAATAATTCTTTCTATAAGCTTCTCAGATTTTTGTCCTTTAACCTCATCATCTCTATTCAGCATTTTAGATACTGTTTCGCCAGAGAAAGATACTATTGCAATACTGTTTAAATCATCGTACTCATTCCCATTCCATACATCTTCAATTGGGTATCTTTCTGCATTACTCTTAGCAATTTCCTTAAATTCTTCTTTTGGTATGTAGTATTTGTTGAACTTCAACCTATTAGCATCTTTTGAATAGAATAGAATAGTATCATGGTTTCGAATCCAATTATTATCTGCTGTTTTATACCCTGATAACCATCCGATTCTCCAAATAATCTCTCTCTGAAAATTCTCCTCTCCGAAGATTTCATCCATTAATACCTTGGCATAATGAACCTGATGGTAATCCAACTGTACATATATTGCTCCATCCGGAGACAACAGTTTTTTGGCTATTTCTAATCTGTTTTTCATAAATGTGAGCCATGTACTTCTGTTGAAACTGTCATTGTATCCAAACGAGTCCGATCCTGTATCATATGGCGGATCAAGATATATACACTTTATTTTTCCCGTATACTTAGTCAATAAAGATGATATTGCTAATAGATTATTCCCTCTAATCAAATAGCCATCAACTTCTGCATTTTCAGATGTGGTTCCATATTTCTTTTGGTTGACCAGAACCTTTGGATTTAACAATCTATCCACTTCATCGGGTGCTAAAGTTTCATTGTAAAATACTTCTTTACGGTTTTGGTCTTCCTTTGTTTGCCCGCCTTCCAGTACACACTCCTTATATGGAAATACCAATTCTACATTTCCAGATTGCGATATGAAATTACCGCTTATGTCGGCAAGGCCTATCTTATTCTTGAACCTTGTATAGCTGTCAGGCAAAAACTGTCTGTTATTAATGACCCATCCGAAGCCAACTTTATCAAACACTTGAACTCCATCCACTTTTTTGAAGAATCGATTCTGTGTTTCTGCGTTTGAGAGCAGTAAATGAAGCAAGTCAGAATCCATCTGCATTGCTGCTTCATAAACGGCATTCCTCAAAAAAGATCCATCATCTGCAAAGAAACGTTCATCCAGCCTTAAAACGTCCAATACATTCTCATAAAAATCACTCATAACCATACGCTCCTAATTGACTGCTCCCGTGATGGGACTCATCTATTATCATTAAATCAAAACTGCCTATTCAACAATCCTGCCGGGTTCTTCTTTATCCGGAACTATCTCGACCACATCATCAAAGGTGCAATCCAATACTCTGCAAACCTTTTCCAATGTTTCCAAGGGAACGGACTCGTCTTTTCCGAACTTGGCAAGGGCATTGGTAGTTAAACCTGCCGCTCTCCTTAGATCCGTCTTTGACATTTTCTTATCCACAAGGACATGCCACAACTTGTTATATGAAAGAGCCATGTTGACCCCCTTTTCCAGTGATTATCACTTTCTAAGGGGATTATACCATTTTCAATCTTGCCCAATCAACGGACGGTTGAATATTTCAACGTTAGATAATGACAAAAGAAAACAGCTACAGAGCATATACTCCATAGCTGTAATTCGTTTTCCACTCACTGACTGACAGATACTTTTCTCATATTGTCTTATGAGTAGAGACCTTCTGTCGCCCATTTTTCAAGAGGAGCCTCCGTGCTGAAGTCCCTGTCTATTATGTTGGTAGCCACTTTTCCGACTTCGCCTTTATAGGAATGGTATTTCTCCTTCGGACGTTTTCCTTTCAGGCCCATGGCATTCATCAGC
>JAFPVA010000287.1 GCA_017413105.1 Butyrivibrio sp.
CTTGGAAATATCATCCATGGTAAACTTCATACCCTTTTTGTTGAACTGATCAATAACCGCATCCATGATCTGTTGTCTGGTTTCGTTCATAATCTTTCCCTCCGTTATCCTTATCCCCATAAGCATTAAAGTAATAAATCTATATCAAGCAAGTACTGCTTTTATATACTCCCACACATTTGCAGTAGACTTCACCGATAGCTTCTCTTTAGCAGAATGAATATCCATCATGTCCGGTCCAATTGAAATGCAGTCAAGATCATCTATCTTTTCGCTTAAGATTCCACATTCCAGACCGGCATGTATTGCCATAAGCCTTGGTTCTTTCCCATAAAGCTTTTTGTAAACTGAAACCATGTGGTCTCTAAGTTCTGAGTGTTGTCTGTATTTCCATCCCGGATATTTTCCGCTGATGCTGTATTTGCTGCCATAGCTCTCAGCAATAGCTATAAGCTTTCTGATAAGCATATCCTTTGATGATTCAACACTGCTGCGGACTGACTGTTCAAGAGTCATCTTATTCTCTTCCGTCTTAATGATTCCAAGATTTAAAGAAGTCTCAACAAGTCCTTCTACAGCTGCGCTCATGGTCTGCACTCCGTCAGGCATAGAGATGATCGCATTTATGATTCGCTTTGTATCTGCAAGACTCATGCAGCTATAATCGCCCTCGTCACCGGCTTTTTCAGCAGTTATTGAAACATTAGGATCCTTTATTTCAAGTTCACCCTTTACGTCTCTACAGGTCTTTTCGATGCTCTCTCTAAAAGCATCTGCTTTGTCACTGCAGACAACTATCTTTGCAGTTGATGCTGAAGGAATGGCATTGTCTGCAACGCCTCCATCAATGCTTACAAGAAAAGCATCCGTCTTATCAAGTGCCTCTGCAATTGCTCTTGCCACAAGGACATTTGCATTTCCTCTTCCCTTTATTATCATTTCTCCGGAGTGACCGCCCAAAAGACCATCCACTTTTACTTCAAACAAAACACCTTTCTGGCTCTGTTTCTCAAAAGCAAATTCTGAATAAAATCTGGCCCCGCCGGCACAACTTGTAATGAATGCCCCCTCTTCTTCGTTATCGATATTGATCATCTTCTTACTCTTTAATGATGACAGATCAATAGCAGAAGCTCCGTACATACCGGTCTCTTCGTTGGTAGTTATCACTATCTCAAGAGGCGGATGAGGTATTTCCTTAGAATCCAAGAGAGCAAGACAATAAGCCACCGCAATACCGTCATCTCCGCCAAGGCTGGTTCCTTCTGCCCAGACGAACTCTCCGTCAGTTGTAACTCTAAGGCCATCCCTGGTCATATCTATATCACAGTCCGGCTCCTTAACCGCAACCATGTCCATATGCCCCTGAAGAATTACAGGCTCCTTGTCCTCGTAGCCTGCACTTCCCGGTGCCTTTATGATCACATTTAGTTCCTTATCCTGCGTCACTTCAAGATTTCTTTCTTTGGCAAAAGAAACAAGATAATCACTTATCTTTTGAAGATTTCCTGAACCATGAGGAATACTGCAAATTTTTTCAAAAAAGCCAAAGACTTCTTTTGGCTCTATACTACTTAATCCTGACATTTCATGCCTCCGTAATATCATTTAAGATAATTAAAAAAGGAGTATCGATTATTCGATACTCCTACATTTTATGCTATAAAAACTTTTTTTACAATAAAAGTTTCCACATTTTTTCTTAAAACAATATTAAGCGATTTTCTCTTTTGCAAGCTCAGCAAGTGTCTTGAATCCGTCTGGATCGTTAACTGCGAGCTCAGCAAGCATCTTTCTGTTGATGTCTACGCCTGCAAGCTTAAGACCATGCATCATGTTGCTGTATGAAAGGCCATTGATTCTAGCTGCTGCGTTGATACGTGTGATCCAGAGAGATCTCATATCTCTCTTCTTCTGCTTACGACCAGCGAAAGCTGATGTAAGTGCTCTCATAACTGACTGCTTAGCTACTCTGTACTGCTTAGATCTTGCTCCTCTGTAGCCCTTTGCAAGCTTTAATACTCTATTGTGCTTCTTCTTGGCATTTAATGCGCCTTTAACTCTTGCCATCTTAAATATCCTCCTAAAAAATTAACTAAAACCGAACTGTCCTACGCTGCTGAAACTTAAGCGTAAGGAAGAATGCTCTTCATTGTCTTTACGTTTGTTGCGTCAACAAGTCCAGCATGTCTAAGGTTTCTCTTTCTCTTTGTGGACTTCTTTGTTAAGATGTGGCGCTTATACGCTTTGTTTCTCATGAGCTTACCTGTGCCAGTAACTTTGAATCTCTTGGCAGCAGCTCTCTTTGTC
>JAFPVA010000288.1 GCA_017413105.1 Butyrivibrio sp.
ATAACGAAAAAATGCTTAGCACGGACATCCATGTAAGCATTTTCCCTTTAAACTATGTATTTATAATATCATCATGAATAATACTCTTTATATATTCATGTCATGAATGGACGGATTATTGTAACGAATGGACATTACTTATCTGTTCCTATATCTGACTATCTACGGTACTACCTTTAACATCATTTGAAAGAAGACTAAGCTTATTGAGGATATTTGTGATTTCGGAATTAACAGCGTTCTGCGTATCCTCCATGGATGCACCTTCGGAAATAATGGTCTTCTGGGCATCCTCTGCTCCCATGCTGTCAGCTTCGGCACGCTCTCTTCTAGCTATGGCACGTTTAGTATCAGCGCTGGTACGCTGGGTCTCTGCAGCGTGTTCTTTGATGTTCTCTATCATTTCCTGCTGCATTGCCTCTTTTTCCAGCTTCTTTGCTTCTTCCTTCTTTTCTTCTTTCTTCTTTTCAGAAGCTTCCTTAGCTTCTTCCTCACGCTCCTTCTGCTCTTCATCCACGTGGTCTACAGCATCCTGAGTAAGCTGCGCTATAGTGTCAGCATTAGAAGCCTCCAGAATATCCTCCGCAGCATCCTGAGCTTTTAACATATCCTGAGATTTTGCCCGCTCGGATTTCATGTCAGCATATCCCTGAACATTGCCCATCTGCATCGCTTTTGCATGATCAATATCTAAAGAATTCTGCTGGTTTGCTGTCACATAATAAAGAGCTTTCTGCTGATACTCAGACAATTTTGACAGTTCATCATCTGTAGGCTGATTATTAGGGCTCCTCATTCTAAGAGCAAGCTGATCAAGAGCTTTGTTCTCGGGGCTTTCCGGGTCAATCCCATATTCTTCCTGAAGCTCTTTTAACTTGGCATCATTGTTTCTGGTATCAGCACTCTTTTCGTTTATAACATCCTGAAGCCTTTTAATCTCATCCTTAATTCCTTGCATCTGTGCATCAAGTTTCTTCTCACCGCCAAAAGCATCGGACACGACTTTAAGAGCCTGTTTTTTTGCAAGGTTCTGTCTCTGGGAAAGAGGACTATTCTCCTTTATTGCAGCTCCGGATACAGCTACACTGTTTTTATTTTTATGGGTGGATTTTGACGCAGAATTCACGTCTGCCTGATCTTTAATTATGCTGTTCTGCACATCAATGTTCTGCTGTATTCTCATGATCCCCTCCTTGTGAATCAAAACAAGCATAGTTACCCGCGGTTAGACTTAAACTGTTCCATAAACAATTTTGCTGCTTTATTCCCTTTTATCTCAGAAAGCTGTTTATCGTAGTCTTCCAAGACCTTAGCTTCATCCTCACGTTTTCTAAGCCTTTCAGCAGATCGCTCAGACAATTTCACAAACGCAGCATCCAGCGCATCAAGTTCTTCCTGAAGGGTCATCTCCCTAAGTTCACCATTATCTTTTACGAAAGACTTTCTTGTGCCATTTTCATGCCCTTTAACTATGGTATTCATCAAATTCGCATACGCCTCAAGGAGATCTTTACCGGAGTCTTCCACGGAGTAAAAAGACTCTCCATAAGAATGATTTTTAGTTTTCACGAAATTAAGCCTCTCTGAAAGCTCAATCTCATGATCAGCTTCATACTTCCCCACAGGGTCATATGAATCCATCCAGTTAGGATTCTTTTCAGCATTGTTTGTAATCCACTTATACATAAAACTGACTATAATCTGAACTTACCGATAATGACATTCCGTTGCCCTCCTTATCTTTGGGAAGTCCATTTCCCATACATTCTGATTATGAAATAATTGTCTTTATCTATATATCGG
>JAFPVA010000289.1 GCA_017413105.1 Butyrivibrio sp.
GAATCTGAAGATGGTATGCCTATGAGTATCCATTTTAACCCGTTTGAATATATCAGAAACGAGTCGGATATCATGAGCATTGCCGGAATCCTTATGAAAGCAACAACTCCTGCAGAGGAAAGTGGAGGAAATGACCAGTTTTTTGAGCAATCAGCAGAAGTTCTGCTTACGAGTATCATTTATCTGATTCACTATTATTATCCGAAGGAAGATCAGAACTGGAAGACCTTTGTAAAGCTTCTTGATGCTACCTGTGTATATACAAATAAGGATGGCTCCATTGATAACAGGGAAGGAGGCATTCTTGATATTGCAAAGAAAGCACAGAGTAACTGGAAAGAAGAGCGGCATATGGAGTCGGACTTCCCCGGGTATGTTGCAATCGAAAAGTATTATAACGGAGCAGCGGAGACAACAAGCTCCATTGTGGCATCTCTAGATGCGCATTGTAGATATATGAAGCTGGAGTGCGTTATAGACCTGTTATCTGAGGATGAGATACAGATTGCAAAGAGCTTTGGGTATTCAAAGCCATGCAAGGAAGCATCTACAGGAAAGAGAATACTCTTTATCGTAACAAGTGAAGATAAGAGGTATTATGACTGGATCCCTTCAATGGTATATTCGTTATTCTTTGATGAACTTTATCATCTGACTGCCATTGATCCAAGCCTTCATGAAACGTTGCCGCAGCATTTGACCTTCCTTATGGATGAGTTTGCAAATGTCACATTGCCGGATTCCTTTGTAGAAAAGCTTTCCACCATGCGTAGCCGTAACATGAGTGCGGTCATTATTGTGCAGAACCTGATTCAGCTTAAGAGGAAGTTCCCAAAGTTTGATATGGATAAAGACCTTATCGGTAACTGTTCCATCATAGATATACTTGGAGCTCCGGATATGGATTCATGTGAATATCTATCAAAACACTTTGGTACGCAGACCATTCATAAGGCAAGTGAGTCTGATGCTAAGGATTATAAGGGGCAGAGTTCTAGATCAGAGGATGTCATGCAAAAGAGTCTTTTATCAGCAGAAGATATCTTTGCTATGAAGAAAGACGGGGAGTGTGCCATTGTAGTAAAGGGCGCAGATCCCTTATATCAGACCAAGTGCCGTATGGAGAGAACAGATTTTGTAAAGCTTCTATGCCGAAAGCACAATCCATATGATCCCAAGAAGCGTCAGGAGATCAGAAAAGAGAAGCGGGCAGATTTATCACCGGTATTCTTTTCAGGAGAAAGAGCAAAGGCGGAGGCTAAGAAGTTACTGGCCCAGGGAGAAGAGATTATCCACATCACAGTAGATGAGGCAATCGCGTATCATCAGGCTATTAAGATGCAGGTAAAGCCAGAAAACATTGTGCTTTCTGCAAATGAAAGAAAGATGCTTCAAAAGAATGCGGAAAAGTATCACGAGAAACATGCCATGATGAAAAAAATCACCTTGGATGAGTTTCGGAAAAACGCTGACGGAAGTGATTGTGAAGAGTCCGTATATCGTGAACGCTGCAGAGTGGTTAGAAGTCTTATCAATGATGGCTTTTCTAACATCCATGTCCGGTTTTTAAAGCCCTTGGTTTTAGCAGGATATAGCTTTGAAGAGATTAAAGGGCTTTTCAATCAGCACTCGGATACAGAGGAAATAAAGGATTTTATTAAACAGGTGGGGATTGCTTAGATTCTTTAGCGTGATTGAACGCGTAGGTTTAAATCCAAAGATTCCTGCTTCAATCTATCCATCCCCGGGAGTCGGGCAGGGGTTGGGGTCGGAATGGTACCATAATAAAAAACTTAAAAAAGCCGCTATCAAAAGGCTTCATACAAAAACTTATAAACCTCGAATCGTGAAAAATCACGGTTCGGGGTATTTTTTTGCAAATTTTTAAAATCCTGTTTCGGATTAGCAAGGCTCATGTCCCACATAACTTACGAA
>JAFPVA010000290.1 GCA_017413105.1 Butyrivibrio sp.
ATATAAAAATACGTGCTGAAATAGATTGTTTTATAAAGAGAGCAGTTGTGATATCCATCCTCAGCAATGGTGTAAATAGCAGATGTCCATGGAGTTGAAAGGATAAGAATAACGGAAATAAATGCAGGCAGGCTGGTGATAATCTTAAAGATATGATCGGATTTTCTATAACTATGGGTAGACTCTGCTGTATACATAAACAGAGACCATCCTCTGATGATAAAACCAAGGAAATATGCATGATTGATTGCATACATTACCCACAGAGGGAAAATCATCCACACTTCATTCATTTCGCAGGAAATGATATCAGAAATTGTCATGATAAGGTTTGAACTCATGACAATCCAGAAAAAAACGCTCTGCCTTATAGGAAGATTTCTTCTAAAGCCATAGAATAATAGAAGTATTATCTGTATAGGAATTGACGCTATGGCAAAGTCGTAGTTAAAAGGACTGATCCAATTGAACATATCATTGTCTCCTGTGTGCAGGGCAAGGGGACTGAATCTGTGATGATAATACACCTGCAATCATTATTGTTGAAATACCGTTCCATTTTAATTGTAACTTGGATCGAGCTGTGACTCAACAAAAAGCTTTATAAACGACTACATTTTATGATTTGTAGTCATTGCGGAAGTTTGACAAGCGTAAAGGTTGAATTGGGCTTATAATAAAAAATGTATTAGGGGATACTGTGATTTTGTAAAGAGGAGAAAGGACAATGTTCTATTTTCTTGTTGCACCATATCTTGTTTATAACGGAATACTTATAGCTGCAGCTGTTATACCTGCGATATTTCTGATGGTAAAGGTATACAGGTCAGACAAGCTTGAGAGGGAGAGCCCATATATGATATGGACTCTGATAAAAGCAGGTATATTGTCATCGCTGCTGGCACTCGTTGAGGAACGAGTATTGTCTGCTATATTGGGACTTGCAGTTCCATATGAATCGCCGCTCTATAACATCATTCTTTACTTTGGCATTGTTGCATTTGCGGAGGAAAGCTCGAAATATCTTTGCATGAAAAGACAGACATGGAGCAGCTGGGAGTTTAATTGCCAGTACGATGGAGTTGTCTATGCAGTTTTTGTTTCCCTTGGATTTGCATTGTGGGAGAACATCAGCTATGTTATGATGTATGGTTTTGGAACTGCCATAGTAAGGGCTGTCACAGCAATTCCGGGGCATGCCTGTTTTGGCGTTTTCATGGGAATCTTTTATGGGATTGCCAAGAAGCTTGATTACAGAGGCGAAAATATTGGTTCCAAGATCTGTAGGATACTTGCTGTAGTTGTACCGGCTCTTTTGCATGGGGCTTATGATTATATTGCAACTATGGAATCGCAGGATGGAAATGGTTATTTCATCGGGTTTGTGGCTGTGATGTTCCTGCTTTCCTATGTTCTTGTTGGAAGAACTGCCAAGGCTGACAGACCAATATATTAAAACAGTAGGAGATAGTAATGCTTGATAATATCGAAGTTTTCACACAGAGCAGCATAAGGATAAAGAGCAGTCAAGGAACGATTTACCTGGATCCATTCCAGATAAAAACGGAGTCCCATGATGCAGATTATATCCTGATCACTCATGATCATTATGACCATTTTTCCGTGGATGATATCAAGAAGATTGCCAAGATATCAACTATATTGGTTGTTCCGGCAAGAATGGAAGATGATGCCAAGGAACTTGCTAACGATGTTGCTTCTATCGTCACTGTGAAACCTGGTGTCTATAAGGAAATAAGCGGACTTGAGATAGAGACAATACCTGCCTATAACACTGTAAAGCCATTCCATCCAAGACGTGCTGAATGGGTAGGGTATATTCTTAGAGCTGATGGCAAGCGCATCTATGTTGCAGGAGATACAGGACTTACTAAGGAAGCCAGGCAGGTGAAGTGTGATATAGCTCTTTTGCCAGTCGGAGGCACATATACTATGGACACCAGGAGGGCTGCAGAGCTTGCTAATACCATAAGACCTGAGTATGTCATCCCTACCCATTACGGTAGTATCGTCGGGAAGCAGAGTGATGGCCAGACTTTTGCATCACTTGTAAAAAGCCCGGTGAAGGTTGTTGAGAAGATAAAGTTTGACTAAGGAACAGATAAACATTCGGTTATCGAAAAGAATATATATTCAGGACATCAATTTAAAATGATTTTTCCTGACTTCGATAAGACTGTCTTTTTTCATTTTGCCAAGTTCCTTTGAGAGAGCACTGCGCTCAAGATTAAGATAATCTGCAAGTTGTTGGCGGTCGAAAGGAATGTCAAACTCGTTGCTGCCTTTTTTCAGGGATACGGAATTGAGGTAAGCCATGACACGTCCACGGATTGTCTTTGGAGATGTATGAAAACTTCTCCCGGATAAGTGCAGATTTTTGTTAGCGGATATCATGAG
>JAFPVA010000291.1 GCA_017413105.1 Butyrivibrio sp.
AACACATATGCATTGTACCTGAAATGACATAGTTTTCGCCCATTATTTATTGCTTATCATTGTTTGTAACTTATTAACCAATTGCACAGAAGGCTTAAATGCTGGTTCTTTTGTGCATAATATATAAGAAAGTATAGAGAGATAGGCTATGTTGGAAGGAAAAAACATATTACTTGGTGTGACAGGTGGAATAGCAGCATATAAATCTGCTGATCTGGCTTCAAAGTTAATAAAACAGCATGCAAATGTGGATGTGGTTATGACAAAGAATGCTACTGAGTTTATTACGCCATTGACATTTGAGGCTCTTACACATAATAGATGCGTTACGGATACTTTTGACAGGGATCATCCATGGGAGGTTGAGCACATAGCGCTTGCTGATAAGGCAGATGTGCTGGTGATAGCCCCCGCTACTGCAAATTGTATTGCCAAGCTGGCGGCAGGAATAGCTGATGACATGCTTACAACAACGGCTCTTGCCTGTGATTGCCCCAAGATAATAGCACCTGCCATGAATACTAAGATGTATGAAAATCCGGTGACACAGAGGAATCTTCAAACCCTTAGAGACTTTGGATATATCATTGTAACTCCCGGGGATGGCTACCTGGCATGTGGAACTGTAGGAAAGGGAAGGATGGAGGAGCCGGCAAGGCTTGTGGAGGTTATAATTCATGAGATGGCCTGTTCTAAGGATATGGAAGGAATAAACCTTCTGGTTACAGCCGGTCCTACGAGGGAAGCTATTGACCCTGTCAGATATATTACCAATCATTCTACAGGAAAAATGGGTGTAGCTGTCGCTAAGGCTGCAGCCTGTAGAGGCGCTAAGGTGACGCTGGTTGCAGGCCCAATAGATATTGAAGTTCCTTCATATATTGATACTGTCAGAGTAACTTCTGCAAAAGAGATGTTTGATGCAGTGACCGGCAGGGCAGAGCAGCAGGATATTATTATCAAGGCTGCTGCGGTAGCAGATTACACACCTGAAACTTATGTTGATGACAAGATAAAAAAATCAGACAATGATAGTGACCTTTCTATTAAGCTGGCCAGAACGCAGGATATCTTGGGCTGGCTTGGAGATCATAAAAAGAATGGTCAGATTCTTTGCGGTTTTTCTATGGAAACAAAGGATATGCTAGAGAATTCCAGAAAAAAGCTGGTAAAAAAGAATCTGGATATGATATGTGCCAATAACCTCAAAACGGCAGGCGCCGGTTTTGGCGTAGATACCAATGTAATTACGCTGATTACGGAGGAAAAAGAGACTGAACTTGAGCTTATGAGCAAAGATAAAGCGGCACATCGCATTTTATCAGAACTTCTCAGTATTCGCTCTAAGAAGCAATAAGAGGATGAGGGAAAATCGGGCATTTTGACAGTTTTGTAAGAGGGTGATACTTATGCAAAGTATCAAAGAAAATGGTTTGACAGGGTTTAATCTGAAATATCTGGCGCTGATATTCATGGTGCTGGATCATTTTCATTACTTTTTCGAATTCACAGGGAAGATTCCAATCGTTTTTACGTGGATAGGCAGATTGGCAGCTCCGCTGTTTTTGTTCTGCTTTGTAGAAGGATTTATCCACACTCATGATAGGAAAAAGTATTTTCTCAGAATATACCTGATATCTGTTGTGATGGGAGCTATCCAGTTTGGGTTTTATAATGTTCTGTCATGGGCAGTAAGGGGAGACGGTTTTTTCCCAATAAATGCCATGTTATCCAGTTTTTCTGTTCTGTTTGTGGTAATGCAGGGACTAGATTGGATAAGGCAGAAAAAGATTGTGCCTGGTATTATAGCGTTTGTTCTTCCGTGGATTTTGCCTTATTTAATGAGCCGGTTTGTATTTCAGCCACTTATGAACGCCGGCAATAATATGGGATTATTCCTTGCAAATCTTGTTAGTTTTACGGTGTTGCCGCTCCATACTAATATCATTGATGGTGGAACATTAACTTTACTGGGGGGAACAATCCTTCTGTTTTACAGCTATTTTCAGAATAAAAAGATCCGTATATTTGCATGGGGAATATTCATGATTTTGTGGAATGGATTAGGTCCTTTTTTCTGGGGAAGGCCACTTAGTGTGAACACGTTATTCTTTGAATCCTATGACTGGATGGGAGTTTTTTCAATCATATTTATGCTTTTTTACAATGGAGAGCGTGGCAAAGGTAACGCAAAATTGTTTTACTGGTTTTACCCGGTGCATGTATACGTTTTGTATGGACTGTCAGTTGTGGTTTACATATTAACTATTCGCTAAACGCGAGTTTAACGAAGTGTTGCACTAGGAGCTCTTTCCTTTAAAAATCAGATAAAAGGATTGTAAAAACGGTTACCATCGTAAAAGGTTATGATCATGGATGCAGCAAAAAATACTATTACAAAGATCAGCGTGGCATAATCAGCAGGAAGTAATGGTCTTTTACTGTACCAGGTACGTTTTTTATGTTTGCCGAAACCGCGCAGTTCCATTGCATTGCTTACAATATCTATTCTTTCCATGGTTGAAAAAAGTAAAGGAAATATTATCGCAGATGTGTTTTTTATTCTGGAGATCAGACTTCCCTTGGAACTCATTTCAATTCCACGTGCTTCCTGAGCATTGCGGATTTTGTGGAATTCGTCCTGGATGTCCGGTATGTATCTTAGAGCGATTTCTACTGCATATGAAATTGTGTACGGTATTCCAACTGAGTTCATAGAAGCAGCAAGTTCGCTGGGATCAGTTGTTACGAGGAATATGAATACCGATGGTATTACAGTAAAGTATTTTATGAATACATTTAATTCGTAAAAAAGCTGCTCTTTGGTAAGATTATAGTTTCCAAATAAGTGACAGATATCTGTTCGGGAACCATAAATCTCGCAGCCCTGATATGGTGCAAAGAAAAAAATGCAGATCAGATTGATCGTCATAAAGATCATTATGACGATGAAAATGCTACTTACCTGGTTCCATTTTGTATCCGAAGCAATATAAATAATTGCTCCTATGATTATCATTACTGCAAGAATCCTTGTATCAAAAGTAAGAGCGCTGCAAAGGCACCACAAAAGAAAGAAAACCAGTTTAGTAAACCCACTTAATCGGTGGATAAAGGTATCTTTTTCTTCATAGGAGATCATCTTGCTCATGAGTTCTTTCCCCTCTTCCCTCTATCATCTTCTATGAATCTGGCAACAAAAGCGTTTGCATCAGTAATTCCGCATTTTTGGGACAGATCATAAAGGGAAGTCCTTTTTAGATATGCTCTGTCACATACTTCATCATTCGTCAGCACAACCTCCGGCCTGTTATCCATTAAAAGTTCACCATCTGTAAGGACCAGAGTTCTGTCTGAGTATTCCAACATTAGATGCATATCATGTGTTATCATCATTATGGTGATAGGAAGCTTCTGCCGAATTTCCTGCAAAAATTCCATAATTTCAGTATAATGCTGGTAATCCTGACCTGCTGTGGGCTCATCAAGTATTAGCATCTCCGGATTCAAAACAAGAATAGACGCAATTGATACTCTTTTCTTCTGACCAAAAGAAAGCGCTGAAACAGGCCAGTTTCTGAAAGGATAAAGTCCACATATTTTTAGGATATTATTAACTCTTTCTCTTGTCTCATCTTCAGAAACACCACGGACCTGCAAGCCTAAAGCCACTTCATCGTAGATCATCGGTTTACTGATCATCTGATTAGGACTTTGCATGCAATATCCTATGTGGTCTCCTCTTTCTTTTATTGATAAAGCTGAAATATCCTGCCCATGAAAGCAGATTGTTCCGGAGGTTGGTTTATAAAAACCGCATATAAGCGAGGCCAGCGTGGATTTTCCGGCTCCATTTTTACCTACCAGAGCCACCATTTCTCCTTTTTTTATATCAAAAGATACATTATTTATGATTGTGCGCTTGTCATCATAGCTAAATTGCAGATCTTTTATACTAAGAATGACTTCTTTGGACTCTTCCTTATGCTTTGGCTGGGCTGTTTTAAACCATGCAACCAGTTTCTCTTTATAGGGCGAAACATCCATAGATTCTATATGCTGAGGGTGGCTGTCCGGCATTATCTCTACACCTGCATTTTTTAGGGCAGAGATATATAAAGGCTCTCTTATTCCATTATTGATCAGTAAATCTGAGCATAGTAGGTCATCCGGATGCATGTCAGCAATAATCTGTCCCTTATCCATCAGAATAACTCTGTCAACATCCTTGTAAAGTACGTCTTCCAGGCGGTGTTCAATGATAACGACCGTCATGTTTTCTTGCTTCATTATCTCATCAATCAGGGTTATTGTACGTTTTCCGGTAGCGGGATCCAGGTTTGCCAGTGGTTCATCAAATAAAAGAATTTGTACATCACAGGCCATCACACCACCGAGGGAGACACGCTGCTTCTGGCCTCCGGAAAGAGCTCCCGGAGCACTTTTCATAAAACTGGTCAGTTCAAGTTTTTTCGATACTTCCAGTACCTTGTTTTGCATATCGCTCTGTGGAACCATATCATTTTCCAGGGCGAAAGCTATATCTTCAGCTACAGTAAGAGCGATGAACTGGCCGTCGGTATCCTGAAGAACAGTCCCAACTTTTTTTGACATGCCAAAAACTCCGAGTTTTGATGGCTCGGAGCCACAAACTCGGAGTGTTCCACTCATATCACCAGAAAAAGAACAGGGAATAAGAGCATTTAGACAATGTGAAAGTGTAGATTTCCCGGATCCGGATTGACCTGCGATTAGGATCTTTTCACCGGGATAAATCTTAAGATTAATGTCCTTAAGTGTGGGCTCTTTTTGAGCCCTGTACTTAAAGGATACATTTGAAAACTCAATGATTGGTTCATTCTTTTCCAACCTGTTATTCCTCCGCTTTGAGGTTAGAACTCTTTCCGGTAATTTCTGAATAAGCAACTAAAAGAAGTGAACCAAGGATGCCCATAATAATGATGTTTCCAAGGAATGCAAAAGCACCCTGAACGAATACCTTGTTTGATGGTTCTTTGTATACAATGATATCAAGGACAGGAGCTACAACAATCCAGGCAACGGCATTTGAGATAACCTGAACTACATTGAAAAATGTAATAGTTTTAGTTGAAGTAAATTTGCCTTCCTGAACGCCATATTTTGAAGCAAAAAGACCTATAACTACGCCAACTACTGCTTCCGGGAATACCCAGCTCCACCATACAGAACCATAGAAAAGAGCATCTCCAAGGGCGTGTCCTAGGAAACCAACAACTCCGCCAACTATTGGTCCAAAGATTGCAGAAAAGAATGCAAGTACAGCCATTCTTGGCTGAAGGGCGGTGTTAGGAACAAAAACAAGTGGTATCTGAACATTTGTAAGAACAACAAATAATGCTGTTCCAATACCCATAGCAACTACTTCTTTAACCCCAAACTTTTTTTTCATCACGTTTCTCCTCCAAATTATTATTTTATTTGATTAGTACCTTATCTGCTTCTCCACCACGCGAACAAATTCAACATTGTTACGGGTTTTGGAGAAGAGGTTGATACACTGATCAACTGCCTCATCCGCCTTCATTCCATTGAAGCCCTTTCTGAGACTATTTATGGCTACCAGTTCTTCCTTAGAAAGAAGAAGATCCTCTCTTCTGGTGCTTGATTTAGGAATATTGATGGCAGGGAAGATTCTCTTTTCCTGGAGCTTTCTGTCGAGAACCATTTCCATGTTACCTGTTCCCTTGAATTCCTCATAGATAACATCATCCATCTTTGATCCGGTCTCGATAAGTGCTGTTGCAAGAATCGTGAGTGAACCGCCCTCTCTCATGTTTCTGGCTGCACCAAAGAATTTCTTAGGCATATGTAATGCTGCCGGATCAAGACCGCCGGAAAGTGTTCTTCCTGATGGAGGAACAACAATGTTATAAGCTCTTGTAAGTCTGGTGATGGAATCAAGAAGGATTGCGACATCTTTGCCGTGCTCAACCAGTCTCTTTGCGCGTTCCATAACCATCTCAGCTACTCTTTTATGATGTTCAGGGAGCTCATCGAAAGTAGAGTAAATAACTTCGGCATTCGGGCCCTCTATAGATTCCTTAATATCTGTTACTTCCTCAGGTCTCTCATCAATAAGCAGAATTATAAGATGAATATTTGAATCATTCTTTAGAATGGATTTTGCTACGTCCTTAAGAAGTGTCGTTTTACCTGCTTTTGGCGGAGAAACGATCATACCTCTCTGTCCCTTACCAATTGGGCTTATAAGATCCATGATTCTCATGGCAACACTGCTTCCCGGCTGCTCAAGCTTAATGCGGGAATTAGGGAAAATAGGAGTCATGTTTTCAAAATTCCATCTTCCCATAGCTATTTCAGGCTTATAGCCATTTACTGTATCAAGGCGCAAAAGAGCTGCAAATTTATCAGTTTCTTTCTTGGCTCTGCATCTTCCCCTGAGGATATCTCCGGTCTTAAGATTGAATTTTCTTATAAGGCTTGGAGCAACGTAAACGTCGTTTTCGCCCGGGAGATAATTCTCGCATCTGATGAAGCCATAGCCATCCTGCATTACTTCGAGGATTCCATTAGCATCGTCGCCATCAGCAATTTCATCATTTTGCTCATCAGCAGGTTTTTCTACCGGCTTTTCTTCCTTTACAGGTCTAGCTACCTTAACAGCATCGGCAGGCTTCTCTTTGGGTGCAGAATCAGCGGCTGGTTCCGGTTTTTTCTTTTTATCTGCATCAGAAGAACTATGATTGTTTGTCATAACTACGATGTTTTTCTTTCTTCTGGCGCTGCTGGTAGCCGGTCTATTGCCCTCATCAGCTCCTTCAGCTGTATTTTCAGAGGCTTTCTGTGAAGCATTGGCATTGGCCTCTTCTTCACGGGCTTTACGATCAGCCTCTTCTTTTTCTTTTGCTTCCTGTTCATCAAGCTGACACATAAGCTCAATGATGTCTGCCTTTTTCAGTCCTGCTACAGACTTAATTCCGCGGGATTTAGCAATTTCTCTAAGGTCGTTAAGTTTCAGGGTTTCATACTTTTCTCTCAAATTCACTCCATTTCTGTGTCATAAAAAAAGACACTATCCACAATGAAAAAAGAATTTATGTCATTCTAAAGCATTTTATTGGCATATTGAGTATAATTCATGGGATTTATAAACGATTGCATCAATACTGCGTTTGTTTAAGAACATAAACTTCAAAAATTTGTCTAAATGTAAAATACACCATTCTATTTGAAAAATCAACTAGATATAGTAAAAAAGAGACTTCGATTTCTCGAAGTCTCTCAATGGAATCAGTTAAAGTTGCCGTACAGAATCTTTGCCAGTTCGGAATCTTTGTCAAGGATGATGGTCTTATCGCCCTTCAATGAGTTTTTAAGACTATCAAGACCTCTGATGTAACTATAGAAAGCTGCCTTATCTTCTGTGTCATAGGCCTTGGAAAGAGTCTCCATGTAAGCAGCCTCTCCTTCGGCTTCAAGAACTGCTGCACTTTTCTCAGCCTGAGCTTTTATGATTGCCACCTGCTTGTCAGTTTCGTTGTGGATCTTCTGCGCTTCAGCATCACCCTGAGCTGTATAAGAAGCTGCGATATTGTTACGCTCTGAGATCATACGCTCATATACAGCGTTCTTATTGTCATCAGGAAGGTCCAGGGCCTTGATCTGAGCCTGTACGATTGTGATACCGTATCCGTTCATATCAGCATTGGCTTCTTCGGTGATAAGATTTGTGAGATACTCGCCTCTTGCATCAATGACTTCATCCTGTGTCATTGAAGAAATGGCATTTTTGGTCGCATTGTAGACCGAAGCCTCAATTCTCTCGTCAGCTCTTGCGCTTAATGCGTTAAGGGTCTGAACATACTTAAGAGGATCTGATACCTTCCAGAGTACGTATGTATCGGTGATCATGGACTTTTTATCCTTAGTGATAACGTCAGAAGCAGGAATATCATAAAGAACTATCTTTCCGCTTATTGACTGAGTATCTTCAATAAAAGGAGTCTTAATGTGAAGCCCCGGTTCTGAAACAATTGATACGATCTTGCCGAATCTTCTTACTGTTACGTACTCGTTCTGATGAACGATATATGTTGCTGAACCAACAAGATAAATAAAAACAATTAGTAAAACCGCTATGATTATTGGTATAGCCGTATTTTTCTTTTTTTCCATTATTCTGCACCTCCCACACTGCTAAAGCTGTCCAGCGGAAGCATCTGTTGAGTGTTACCATCCGTGATGATAACCTTCAGATCAGGAAGCACGTCCTCCATAGTCTCATAGAAAAGTCTCTGTTTGGTGATATATGGCTGGAGCTTATACTGCTCGTACATCTCATTAAATCTTGCAACCTGTCCTTCAGCCTCTGCTATTCTTGCCTGCTTTGCTGCCTCAGCATCCTGAACGATCTTGTCTGCGTCAGCCTCGGCCTTAGGAAGCTCTTCGCTCTGGTACTTCTTGGCATTGTTGACAGCTGTATCTTTTCCCTGTTTAGCAGTCTCAACAGATTTGAACGCCTGAACAATTTCCTCTGTCGGTGGTTCAGCATCCTGAACGGAAAGGTTAACAACCATCATACCGATATTCTTGTCAGCCAGCTCTTTTTGCAGATTTTCTTTTACCTCAGCCTGTATCTGTCCCTTTGCCGTAGTGATTACATCATCAACAGTGTAGTTAACAACTGTATTTCTGATGCTGGCAAGAGCCATGTTTTTCATGATAAGCTCCGGCGACTCGGAATTGTAATAAGCAGCCACTGGATCACTGACCTTGTATTCAAGATAGAAATCAATGTCAACAAAATTAAAATCAGATGTTATCATTACTCCTTCATCATCAACAGTGATATTCTGACCATTCTGGATTGTGTATCCGATACCGATACCGTGTGTTGTCATATCGATTGTATGCACATCCTGAATGAATGGTACTTTGAAATACAGGCCGGCGGTATCTACTCTTAATACCTTACCGAACATGGTAAGGATTGCCTGCTCCTGTTCTTTTACCGAATAGAAGCTCTCACCTGCACATACAAGAGCAACCACGATAATAGCAATAATTATAAAGATTTTAGGGTTCTTTTTTACAGGAAACTCATATCCATGAGGTTTCTGCATTTTGGGTCCCTTGTTAAATATCATATTACCCACTCCTCCTTTTCATAATTCATATACACACGTCATAAAAGATTTTTTATGATGTTATTAGTATAGCAACATAATCCCCCCAAATAAATCACTTATATTGTAAAAAAACAAGCCGATATACTGATTTTATGCAGCATATCGGCTTGTTTGTTAGCTTTAATTTCCGGTTATTGCGAAATAATCCGAATCAGTTAAATTACTGGAAGTTAGTAACAAGGGCGACGATTCTCAAAAGGAACAGAACGAATACAACCCACATAACAGGGCTGATCTCTTTTGCCTTGCCTTCAATAGCCTTGATGATAACCCAACCAAGGATTGCAAACATGATACCTGTAGCAATTGAGTATGCAAGAGGCATCATAACAAGTGCAAGGTAAGCGCCGATTGAATCAGCGATGTCTCCATCATCAAACTTAACCTTTGTGATTGAGAATACCATAAGCATTCCAACATAGATAAGAGCAGGTGCTGTTGCGAATGAAGGAATAGCAAGGAAAATTGGGCTAAGTACAAGTGATACAAGGAACATAAGACCTGTAGTTGCAGCTGTAAGACCTGTTCTACCACCAGCAGCTACACCGGCACTTGACTCAACAAAACTTGTGATTGTTGAGGTACCAAGAAGAGCGCCTGCTGTTGTACCAACAGCGTCTGAAAGGAATACCTTATCTACTCTTGGGAGATTACCATCCTTGTCAAGAAGGCCGGCCTTGTCAGCAACACCTACTACTGTTCCAACTGTGTCGAAAAGATCAACATAGAGGAAGCTGAATGTAATAGCAATGAACTGAATGAGGTGTGATCCAGCCCATCCGAAGTTGAGCTTGAATGCTGTCTGTGAAATGGCTCCCAGCTGAAGACCTCTTGAGAAATCAGGAAGAAGGCTTGTGCCCTCTGCAGGAACATAAACACCTGCAAGCTGAAGGACAATACCGATAAACCATGTAACAAGGATACCGATAAGAACGCCACCTGTAACCTTGTAGTAAACAAGTGCAGCGATGATGATAAGACCAACAAGTGCAAGTACCATATCAAGGTCTGAAAAGCTTCCAAGACCTACTACTGTAGCGTCGTTGGCAACAATGATCCTTGCATTCTGCATACCGATGAATGCAACGAAAAGTCCGATACCTGCTGAGATACCAAATTTAAGATTCTGTGGAATACCATTGATGATCTGCTCACGGAACTTAAAGAATGAAAGCAGAATGAAAAGAATACCTTCTACGAATACTGCTGTAAGGGCAATCCTGAAGGGATCCTCTTCTCCAGCAAGTTCCCCAAGACATACTGTGTAAGCAAAGTAAGCGTTAAGGCCAAGTCCTGCTGAAAGACCGATTGGGTAATTAGCAAGAAATGCCATAATGAAGGTTGCGATTGCAGATGCAATTGCAGTAGCAACAAATACAGCGTTTGCACTCATACCGGAAGCACTAAGGATATTAGGGTTTACGGCAAGAATGTACGCCATGGTCAGGAATGTGGTGAGACCAGCGATAACCTCCTGTTTGACAGTAGTGTTATGCTCTTTGAGTTTGAAATACTTCTCCAACATAACTTTTTTCCTCTCCTTTGATGTGTTTGGATTTTATTTTTACATATCGGAAATCATCTGTTCATGATCCTACCGATAGCGTAAACAATGGAATATATATTGTCATAAAACTCAAACGCAACATGAGCCATTACGGATATATAGATATTCCTGGTGATAACGTATGCAGCTGTCACCGGAATGGCCATAAGTATCCACTCTGCTATCCCCAATACACCATGTGCCCTTGACACAGCGCAAAGCAGAAGGCTCACTATTGCTAACGCAAACACTCTTTTTTTACTACCGAAAGAAATAATAGCCTTTCTAAAGAAAAGCTCCTCAGCAACTGGCTTCATCACAATCATCATAAGTGCGTACATGATGGTCGGAAAAATATCATTTTTTGTTATGATGCTGATAGTGCCATCTTTGACCGTGCTGAAATATGGCTGTAATATTTTATTTTTAATGATATTTGCAAGCAGAAGTCCCAGGAAGGTGATTACTACAGGAATCCAAAATCTCTTTACTCTGGACAGATTTCTTGCAAATTTTCTGAATGAAAACTGCTTGTGAAAATAGTAGTAATAAATCAGCAGGCCGGCATAAAATACGAAGAATAGGTGAAAAGCCTGCTTGGGCATAAGGATTGTCGATATAACAAAAAGCAGTTCCCACGCAATTGGTATATATAAACGTTTCAAAACTGACTCCTTCATTAGCATGATAACACACCTCATTTATTATATAAGCAGCGAAACACAAGGTCAATAGAATACGGCGCAGGATTCTATTTCGATTTTCGGTTTTTACATATTTAGGGTTACATGATAAAATGTGTTGTCGAAATTGGAATCGTTTGGAGAAATTAGCAATGATTTTAAATGTTCATAATATATGTAAGAGTTTTGATGGTAAGGACATCCTAAGCGGTGGTTCCTTCCATATAGAAAATAATGAAAAGGCTGCAATTGTAGGCATAAACGGTGCAGGAAAAACAACTCTTCTAAAGATCATTATCGGAGAGCTATCCGCTGATGATGGAGAGGTTACTTTCTCGAAGGATGTTACCTGGGGTTACCTTGCCCAGAATCAGAACATCACCTCAGACAACACAATCTATGATGAGCTTGCCGAGGTAAAAAAGGATGTTATTTCCCTTGAGCAGAGTATTCGTGATGCCGAGGAGCAGATGAAGCATGTATCCGGAGCTGAGCTTGAACAGCTCATGGACAGGTATACCCGAATGAATGAGGAGTTCCAGAGAGCTTCAGGCTATGCCTGGAAAAGTGAGGTTACCGGAATTGCCAAAGGCCTTGGATTTTTGGATGAGGAGCTGGATAAAAAGATAAGTACTCTCTCCGGCGGTCAGAAAACACGTGTAGCCCTTGGAAAGCTTCTTTTGCAAAAGCCTGATCTCATTATCCTTGATGAGCCCACTAACCATCTCGATATGAGCTCAATCAGATGGCTTGAGAATTATCTTCTTAATTATAAGGGTGCCGTTCTGATTGTTTCTCATGACAGATACTTCCTTGATAAGATTGCAGGCAAGATTATCGAGGTTGAGAATACAAAGGTCTCCTCTTTTATTGGAAACTACTCTGCTTACGCAGTAAAAAAAGAACAGCTTCGCGTAAGCCAGTGGAATGCCTACATCAAACAGCAGGCTGAGATCAAGCACCAGGAGGAGGTCATCGCCAAACTCAAATCCTTTAATAGGGAAAAATCCATCAAGCGCGCTGAGAGCCGCGAAAAGATGCTTGATAAGATTGAGGTGTTGGATAAGCCTATAACAATAGATGACCGAATGAAGATCAGTCTTAAGCCCTCCTGCGAAAGCGGAAATGATGTCCTTGAGGCCGAGGGGCTTTCCAAATCCTTTGGAAATGAGCATCTTTTCTCGGAACTTAATTTTTCTGTTAAAAAGGGTGAACACGTTGCTATCATCGGTGACAACGGAACAGGTAAGACCACTCTTCTTAAGATAATCAATGGGATTGAAACTCTCGATGAGGGAAAAATAGATTTTGGAGTTAAGGTTCACATCGGTTACTACGATCAGGAACATCACGTACTTCACGATGAGAAGAGCTTATTTGAAGAGATTTCGGATGACTATCCTACTCTGAATAATACCGAGATAAGAAATACGCTGGCAGCCTTCCTCTTTACTGGAGATGATGTATTCAAGCGTATCGGCGACCTTTCAGGCGGTGAAAAGGGACGAGTATCACTGGCCAAACTCATGCTTTCGGATGCTAACTTCCTTATACTGGATGAGCCTACCAACCACCTGGATATCACGTCAAAAGAGATTCTGGAGACGGCAATTTCAGGATATGAAGGAACGGTTTTGTATGTCAGCCACGACAGATATTTTATCAACAGAACAGCAACGAGAATACTGGATCTGACTCACGGCCAGATGGTGAACTATATCGGTAACTACGATTATTATATTGAGCATGTGGACGAGCAGATGAACAGATTGTTTGGTACTTCCGGCAATCTCCAGAATGCTACGCTTGCAGATGGAAGCTACAAATATGCTGATACTGTCCCATCTTCCGTATCAGAACCTGAGGATAAGGCAGACGGAGCCCTGGACTGGAAGGCCCAGAAGGAGGCACAGGCCAAGAAACGTAAGCTTGAAGCCGCCCTCAAAAAATGCGAGGATGAGATTGCAAAACTCGAAGAGAGAGACTCTGAGATCAACGACCTTCTAGCTGATCCTGCTATCGGCACAGATCTTGCAAAGCTGCGAAAGCTCACAGATGAACAGTCCGAGATTCAGGAAAAGCTCTCTGCCCTGTATGATGAATGGGCAGAGCTTCAGGAGTAATCTTATATATAAAAAGAGCATTCAGCCGAATGCTCTTTTTATATGTCTTTACCGTGGCAGAAATGTTCCGCCCTACTCACAATATTCAAGTGGGATTATGCTACCACGATTATTTTTAAAAGTCAAATTTTATTATGTATTAAGGCACTATCTTCATGCCGATCGTGAATGCAAAGGGATACATGAAAACTCTCTCGTTTCCATCATCAAATTCTACTGTGAATTTTGTTGGAATTTCATCATCATCCCAGGAAACATCTGTTATTACGCCTTCGCCGTATCTTGGCTGTGTTATGCGTTCTCCGATTATGAGATTATCGGGAACATTAGCTTCTTCTAATACTACTTTTGGCTTTTTCTTTTTCAGAAGGATTGTTGGCTTTGCAAGCACATTTTCCTTCTTTTTCGTTCCTGCCTTAGTTTTTGAAGAAGTCTTCTTTTCCTTTGGAAAAAGCTCGCTCACAAAGACAGAAGGTTCATCATTATACCTAAGCAGCGTCAGCTTTTCTTTTGCCCTAGTCATACCAACATAGAAAATTCTGCGCTCTTCCTCATAATCTTTCTTTTCCTGCAAGGTTGCAGTCTTAAAGTCTTTTATCATCCTGTTTGGGAATACTCCGTTTATCACATCAATAAGAATGACATCATCATACTCAAGACCTTTACTTGAATGAATTGTTGAAAGGATAAACTTTGAGTTATATTCTTCCTTTCTATCCGTAAGAATTATCCGCAGTTCTTCAAGTCTATCCAAAAAACTCTGGATTGAATCCTCATTTTTGGCAAGCATCTCAAGGATAAAGAGCTTGTTATCGTCCATGTTGTTATCCCTTAGATAATCGCCATATCCCATGTAGTTATCGATTCTTGAAAGTGCCTTTGAAGGACTCTCCTGAGCCATATTTCTAAAATGAGTGCGAAGAGACCGGACATTTCCGAGGATTCGTTTATTAATATCTAAACTTTCCGCTGCGTCAAGAATACCGGTATGTTTAGTATCGGCGATATAGCACATTTTCTCCGCATCGGGCTTTCGAAGAAAAGTCTGGAACTTAAAATACACCTTCATGAAAAGCTCCGGATCCATAGGATTTAGCGCAAACTTAAGTATATTTATTACATCAACGACAACTCTGTGGGTAAAGAAAGCCATATCCGCACTCTTTATCCTGTAGGGGAGATTCTCTCTCTCAAGAAGGTCAACCAACGGAAGAATACTTTCATTATCCCTGTATAGAATAGCTGTCTGAGTTTTATTTTTCCTTGCTATTTCAAGAAGGTACTTGTATTGGGCTTTTCTACTATCAAGAGATAAACAGCTTATCTCTGAAGAAGCCTCTTTCGTAGCACACATATGCTTTTCGTGCCGGTTGAAATTCTTTTGGATAAAGCTATCTGCCATTTCTACAATCAGTGCGTTGGATCTGTAGTTTTTATCCATGACAATGACTTTCGCAGTCTTATATGTCTTTTCAAAATTAAGGAGTGCTTCAGGATATGCAGCCCTAAAGCCATATATGCTCTGATCCTCATCTCCAACCATAAAAAGGTTTCCCTCGCTTCCGGCAAGAAGCGAGATGATCATGTGCTGGATCTTTGAAGTATCCTGAGCTTCATCAACACAGATGTATCTGTACTTATCCTGATAAAAGGCGAGAAGGTCTTTGGAGTTTTTCAGCATCCTGTAAGCATAGATCATCTGATCATCATAGTCCATGAGGCTTCTTTTCTTAAGCTCACTGTTGTATCCGTTATAGATTTCCCAAAGACTGATTCCTTCGTCTTCGCCAAGCTTTTTTACCTCTTCTTCTGTAAGGAGCATGTTCTTACAGTAGGTAATAAGAGTTCTGATGCCTTTGATGTCGCTTTCCGTAGGATAGTCATCCATTACTCTGACATACAGGTCAGTAAGAATCTTGCCTGACAATTTCTCATCAGTAATAAGTTCAAAAGACTTTTTCCCGATAATCCTTCCATAATGGCTTATTATCTTCGCGCAGATGCCATTTATTGTCCTAAATTCAAGTTTTTCAGATATATCTTCTCCAAATAACGACTCAAAGCGCCTTGCCATGTCCTTTGTTGCGGCTACTGTATAAGTAAGTGTAAGGATATTCTCAGGAGAAATCCCGGAAACATAAAGCATATACCCAAGTCTGTTAACCAGTACAGTGGTCTTTCCACTTCCGGGCACAGCAAGAAGTAGGACAGGACCTTTGGTAGCCCTGACCGCAAGAAGCTGTTCGTTATTAAGGTTTTTACCGAATTTGTCAAAAAACTCTTGATCTGTCATTATTTCTTCTCTATCCGCATTTTTTTGAACAGAGAATATAATACCATATTTTTTACGCGTAGAAAGAAATAAGTACGCCTTTTTCTGTGCCGGTTACTGTTCCGGAGATGTCAGCTGTTTCCATCCACTTAAGCGCTTCGGAATCGGTGTAGATCAAAGGTTTTGATACTTTATAAAAGAAAACCTCCTGCCACATTATAAGTGTTGTTCTTATGAGTTTACTGCGCTGTCACCCAAGTCTCAAGCTGTTCCATCTGTAATACTAAGTTCCATGTGGTTCTCATATTCTCTTCCAGAATCATAATTATATATCTTATCTTGTGTTATCTTTTTGAGTATCGATACGGAAATATCATCAAGCTTTTCAAACAGATTGTATTTCTCGCCGGCGTAATCCACAAATAAGGTCGCTGTCGCTTTTTCCTGTGAATACTCTATGGCAATACGGAATTTGGGTTTACCCTTCAAAAGAGTAATATTTTGATGTATAGCTTCCTCGAATACAAGATGGATATGTCTCGCAAGACCATGGTCTATCTGGTTTTTCACGCAGTAATCCTCTATCTGGCTCTGAGTACCGAGGAAATCGTAGGTTTTACTGGTTATATCAAGCTCAAGTACCTTAAGACGTCTTACAAAGCGCCTTGTCTTTTCCCTCTTGGGATTATCAAATATTTCCTCAGGGGTGCCCTCTTCGTAAATACCACCTTCATCCATGTAAAAGACTCTGTTACTGATAGCTTTAGCAAAATCCATTTCATGTGTGACTATCAGCATAGTCTTACCGGAAACTGCAAGCTGTCTTATAACCGCCTGAACTTCACCGACCATGGTTGGATCAAGAGCACTTGTTGGCTCATCCAGAAGGATTACCTTAGGATTCATCGCAAGAGTTCTGGCAATGGCAACTCGCTGTTTCTGACCGCCGGAAAGTTCATCAGGCCATGAAAATGCCTTATCCGCCAACCCAACCATGCGGAGAAGTTTCATGGCTTCATCATAGGCGTCCTGATTAGTTTTTCCCAAAAGATCTATGGTAGGTGCCATGACGTTTTCGATTACAGTCATATGCCCAAAAAGGTTAAAAGATTGAAACACCATCCCCATTTTTTTGTGAACTTCTTCAACGTTACAGGTCGGCGCCGTGATCTCTTCGCCGTCAAGCCAGATTTGCCCTGAGGACGGCTTTTCCAAAAGATTAAGGCATCGGATAAAAGTGCTTTTTCCTGTCCCGGAGGGGCCTATCAAAGAAATAACATCTCCATCATTGATTTGAGCACTCACATCTTTTAACGGTGTGACACTTAAATATTCCTTTGTCAGATTCTTAATGGTTATCACTTAGGTTTACTCCCTTTAGCATCTTAATCTTTTTATTATTTCTGTCGCTAAGCTTTATCCTGCTGATGCAGAAGCCAAATAGCATCTCTAAGGCAAAATAAATTACAGCTATTGCAATAAGCGGGAAAAATGCATCATAGGTGCGGCTTCGTACTACATCGCCAATCTTTGTAAGATCCTGCACCGCAATATATCCGACAATGGCTGTGGCCTTTATAAGTCCTACAACTTCTCCTTTAAAAGCATTCATAACGTGAGGAAGTGCCTGTGGAAGAATTATCTTGAAAAAGATCTTATGATCAGGATACCCAAGTGCGTATGCCGCTTCATACTGACCGATATCTACAGCACCGACTCCTATTCTCAGAAGACCAATTACTGATGATGCAAAGGTCAGCGTAAAACCAATGATAGATACGATAATTCCATCAATTGCCACCTTACCAAAAATAATGTAGTAAAGGATCATGAGAAGAACTACCATAGGCATTCCCTGTATCAGTCGTGTGCAGACTCCGGTAATACCATTTGCTACTACATTACCTTTTCTGCATAGCATAAATACCAAAAAGCCCAACGTAGTACCAAGGATAATAGAGCAAGCAGTGATGATAAGCGTCGTCAAAACGCCTTTTACAAAAAGCTTCCATCTGTTTTCCCTGATAAAAGTCTTTTCAAAGCTGTTACTAATACTGTCCCAGAAGGACTCAGCATTTATACTCGCCTTAGCCTTTCTTACAACCAGTACAAATGATGCCGGATAGTACTCCACAAAATCTACTGCTTCTCTTCTTTCGTCCGTAACTATTATTGAGCCTATTCCCATAAGTGCTTTGCCGGATTGTACATACGCAAGAACTGCTGAAAACTCCATTGGAATAAATTCAACCTTCACATCCATCTCTTTTGCCATGTGAAGCACGATATCCACATCAAAGCCCATGAGTTCTCCATCCTGTCCCATATAACTCATTGGTTCAAGGCTGTCACAGGCTGCTACAACAATCTTCCCATTATTTCCGGGCCAATCCTGCGCTATCGGAGCTTTTACGCTCTCATCCTGCCCGGTCCATTTTTTCCATAGCTGTTCTACAGTTTCTTTTGGGATACGATCATAAGCTTCCTTCCAGCTTTCCCTGTCCATACTTCCTTTATAGAAAGCAATTCCAAACACACTCTCTTTTAATGCCTTAGGGAAAAGAACCAGATCATCATTTCGATTTACGGCAAGAGCCGCCAATGCATTATTCAGCAGTGCAGCATCAGTTCTTTTCTGCTTTAGATTTAGGAGCATATCTGCCATGTTGCTATAATTTGTAAATTCGGCAACATGTGGGCAGTAGCTTAGTACAAGTTCCTCAAATGGAGCTCCGGTGATCATCGAAACTGTTTTGCCCGAGAGTTCATCAAAGGTTGTGAATTCAGGCTCCTCTCCGGCCTCGCTTCTGACCATGATTCCTATATCTTCGGTAAATAAATCCTTAGAAAAAGGTAATGCCTGCGCGCGTTCGGGGGTTATATTCAGGTTGGCCATTATAAGGTCCACGTCTCCTGCAGCCGCAGCCGGGATTATTGAACCATAATCATAGACTTTGAATACAGGTTCAGCATCTAAATAAGCCGCAAAGCGATAGGCAAGTTCAATATCATAGCCGCATAAATCGTCACTTTGATAAAAACTGTAGGGTGGAACAATCCCGGTAGTTCCGATAATGAGTTTCATTTTAGGAGCTTTGGCTTTATTAATGGTCGGCATATTATAGTCACCATTAATAACCCAGCGCGAATACATATCATCTAAAGTTCCATCAGCGCTGAGCATATCAATAAACTCATTAATCTTTACAGTTAATTCATCAATTTGGGAAACAGGTGAAATGGCGACAGCAATATGGACCTTTTCATCCATTTCTTCGTCAAGAAGTTTAACTCCTTTTCGTCCGTTATCCAGTGCAATCTGCATCTGCCTGCGATCATATACATAGGCATCAATCTTACCTTGTGAAAGCGCCTCTAAGCCCTCATTAAGTTCAAAGTATACCAATTTGGCGTCAGGTAGTTCCTTTTCCACTATAAGCATAGCAGCGCTGCCGGCACCGGCACCTATCTTCATATCAGGACTATTAAGCTGTATCTTGGACGAAATAGTATTGCCGCTATCGGCATGTACTGTCGGGCATGGTACTGTGAATAGAAAAATGAATACAATCAGTAAAATAATAGCTTTTCTCATAATTTTACCCTCATGTACTCATTTTACTATGCATAATATGAACGATAAAGAACTAAATTGTTTATTTAATATTAATAATATTGTGTCCGTCACTATTGCAGCTTAGAGAAATCCCTTATGATTCCAAAACACTCCCTTACCATGTTGTTTGGAAGATACCAGGGAATTGTATATGCGGCTATTCCGCAGATTTTATTATCCGTCAGGCTTTTTGCGAGATAAATCCCGCGAAACACATGATAGTTGTTGGTCACAATACCAATTCGGAGAGCTTTGTCTGTTCCGGAGAGCTGCTGCATTATATCCAGCGAAAAGGTTATATTTTGCATTGTATTTACAGCCTTTGGCTCTGCGATTATGCGCTCCGGAGCAATTCCTTTTGACATAAGGTACTCTTTTCCGCCTTCTCCCTCGCTGACAGATTCATTAGCACCTTTTCCACCGGAGACGATGCATACAGTGCCGGGATTTTCTGACAAATACTCATAGGCAGCATCTAAGCGGTATTGGAATATGGTACTCGGTCCGTTATTCTTCATCTGGGCACCAAGCACCACGATGTAATCAAGGTCTTTTTCCCCTTTATCGGAAAAATGGCTTGCCATGGCCCCCATACAAATAATCATCGTAAGGAGCGCTAAAGCTATAAGAATATAGCAGGTTTTCCTAAGTACCGCAGGAACCATCAGCCATCTGCTATTGCCCGCAAGGAAAAAAGCTATGCCAAAAAGCATAGCTAATCCAAGCCAGATAACAAAAGAAAAAGTCCCGCTTCCAATCAGGTAAATGCTCCCTGAATAGACCAGACAGGCAAGCATTAGTACAGCATAAATAATTCTGATGGCTTTCATCATCTTTCGTCCTGATTTCTTTTGCTAATTGCACGCAGAGCAAAGCTTATACAGATTGCAAGAATTGAAATGATAAGACAGGTGTACAATACCGGTCTTAGGAGCGTAGAATACTCAGATGGGTCAAAAATACCATCGTTGTGGAGTTTTATTGAATAATAAATCCAGTAAATTGTTGCTGTAAGCGCTACAATCCACAGACAAATACGACATATCAGAAACCCCGTTATCTTATTCTTCATTTCTCATACCTCCAGGTGCTATTATCCCCTAAATAATGATTCCTTGTACGGAACGGCAAATCAAGACATATTATTAGTGCCCAATATATCAAGCATATCCTGAGGATTTTCTGCAGCTTTGACTTTGTCCATAGCTCTTACAATAAATCCCTTTTCATCAATCAGGTATGTAGTCCTAACCACGCCCATGGACACTTTGCCGTAGTTCTTTTTCTCTTTCCAGACATCATATTTCTTGATTACCTCAAGCTCTGTATCAGATAAAAGAGTAAATGGCAGTCCATAGTTTTCCTCAAACTTCTTGTGAGAAGCGACAGAGTCCTTGCTTACGCCCAGGATAACTGCACCTTTTTCACGAAACTGAGGATATAATTCTCCAAAGCTGCATGCCTGTTTAGTACACCCGGATGTATTATCTTTGGGATAAAAATACAAAACGATCTTCTGTCCTTTGTACTCTGCAAGTGAATGCATTTTTCCATTCTGATCAGGCAACGTGAAATCCGGTGCCTTTGTTCCGACTTCCAACATAATGATACCTCCTTTTCACAATACAGCCATCCACGCCGTCGCCTCCCAGGAGGCTTCCATGGCTCTGCTTCATTTGGATATTTCTACCATTTTCCTGATACCGTTAGGGATTACTTCAAATCCAATTTTACGGTAAAAGCCTTCTTTTCCCGTGGCAGAAACACCACCGATAGTTGTAAACTTTCCTGTTGAAGAATTCTTCACAGCATAATCAACCAGATGGTTAACAATCATGGTTCCGATGCCCATACTCTGGTATTCCGGCAAGACCACTATTTCCTGCAGGTACCAGTACATAGCACCATCGCCGACAAGCCTTCCCATTCCTATCAGTTCTCCGTCTTTTAAGACGGAAACATTTATAAGTCCGTTCTGAAGTGCTTTCCGAGCGTGCTCTATAGGAATCTCCACGAAGCCGGTAGCTACTCGAAGTCTCACGAAATCTTCAGCCTTCAGGATATTATCAACAAGTTCTATCTTATTTCTCATATATTCCTTGATCAGCGCAATATCTTTTTTGTCCTTGTCGCGCCCAAGCTCCTGTTTCATATCTACGAGGCCTTTGATAGAGATTACAGGCACATTATCTACCCTGCTAATTGTGCCCATTAGCCAGTTTTCATAAACTTCTATGTCTTCACTGATTTTAAACTTCCTGTTACCGCTTTCTGTTAACGTATATGAGTACCCATCTGCCTCAAGCTGATCTGCCATCTTTGATGTGCAACCCATATCTATATCATGAGTCTGCTCTCGGATTCCATACAAAACCATTGCACTTCCGGTTATTATCCAGTACTCATCGCGACCATATGGAAAATCATTAAGTATGCTAATAATCTCTTGCTTGTTCATGCTATCTCCTCATTGATAAGGTCTTCACTTTCAGCCATTGCCTTAAGTGTCATTTCAAGAAGCTTATCAAGGTCCCATCCAAGCTGCTCTGCACCACGCTCAATCACATCCCTTGAGCATCCGGCAGCAAAGCCTTTGCTCTTATACTTTTTCTTCAGTGATTTCAGTTCCATATCTTTTGTGCTTTTTGATGGTCGCATAAGAGCAGCTGCCCATACAAGGCCTGTCAGCTCATCAGCAGCAAAAAGAACTTTCTCCATCTCGTGAACAGGCTCAACATCTATAGTCACGCCGCATCCAACAGTGATTCCATAACCGTGAGAGCATACAGCGTGGATAATGTCCTCGCTGACTCCGCCTTCTCTTAGAAGCTCAGGAGCCTTCAGACAATGCTCCTGCGGAAATAACTCAAAATCAATATCGTGAAGTAACCCAACAATTCCCCAATACTCCGCATCATCGGCATATCCAAGCGATATTCCTATCAGTTCTCCAGCGTCATCATACAGCCCATACGACAATGAATAGTTCTGTCCTACCAGATCGCAAATGTACATATCAAGCTGTTCTTTGTCAGACCAGTCATCATACCAGGGCTCTTTTGTAAACACGCCGACGAATAACTCTTTTATTCTTTCTTTGTTTTCAAGGCCTAGTCTTTTGAGTGTATACATGTAATTCACGCTTTCTTATAAGAGTATCGTGAATAGCGGATTTCCTGTCATTTAAATTCATATCTTTTTATCTCACAATTCTTGATCCCACAGGATGAAAACTCTTCGTTATTCATCTCCTTGAAATATGATTCCACCATTCGCGTTATCCCATTATGTGCTACCAATATAACTTTCCTATCTCCGGCTTTAATATCATCAATAAGGTTATATATTCTTTGAGCAAGCTGAAGCATTGATTCTCCTGTGCCGAACCTGCTGGCCATGGCCTTCTTTGCTTCATGAAACTCCGCTCCATCTCTTGGGGTAGATTCATATTTTCCGAAATTCTGCTCGATAAGCCTTGGTTCTACTTCCATTGGAATTCCTGTTATCTCGGAGATGTGTCTTGCTGTTTCTTTTGCTCGGACAAGAGGTGATGTTAGTATTACATCTGCCTTTATTCCCATTTCCAGAATCTTCTTTCCGGTTTCAATTGCCTGTTCATGGCCTTTCTGTGCCAGTTCAATATCTGTAGCACCGCATATTTTATTTTCGACGTTCCAGACAGTTTCCCCATGCCTAATGAAATAAAAATGATCCATGTATCTCCTGCGCTTTCTTATCTTTTTCTTATATATAAATATTTTCCTATCCTAAAAGGAAATCGAACAAATCTATAGTGACAATACCTTTATCATATATGTTTTTAAAACAAAATAAAAAGATAGTATTCCCTTTTAAGTAATCCAATTAAGAAACAGTTAAGAATTGAGCAAGAGACAGATTAAGATTTAAACGTTTAATTGCTGTAAAGTAACAAACATAGCAAACATCAACATATTAAAAAAGGGCAGAGAAATGAGGAAAATAATAATGAATAAAAAATCGCAGGCATTATAGCTGTAGCGATAGTTGTAGCAACCGCCATTGGAGGCTATTCCATAAGCTCAAATTGGCAAGGTTCTTTACTATTGTCGACTTCCCGGCATAGGATGTTCCAATAACAAAATATACATTTCTTAAGTCCATTTTTCTTCCTTGCCTTTCAGAACACATGCTCTCGCATTATGCCACGCCTCGCTTGCGATGCCCAAAAGCGCCACTCTTAACCAGAATAACCACTGACATAACAGGTAGAAATATCATAAAAATAAGCATTATTGCTACTGAACCGACAGGAGTACCGGTTAATGCAGCAACTATGTATCCGCAGAACAGATTAAACATACTATGAAGAACCATGCACGGCCAAATCTTTCCTGTCTTTACCCTTAAATATCCCCAAACCAACGATACAATAAAGGTTGCGAGCATCTGAGGAATTCCCTGGGATATTGCGTGTGGCAGTGCAAAAAGAACTGACGTCAGGATTATAGAATTCTTTTCCCCTAGTATCATAAGCCTTTCCAGAACCATTTTTCGGAAAAGCAGTGGCAAGATGAGCACTTACTTCAACTGTACATTTAACTGTAATTCACAATAAGCCATGACTTAGGCATAGCATTCAAATTCTTCCAACTGACTTCCAATCCTGTCTACAGCTACATCGATAAAATTCATCAGCATCTCAGAAGGAAAATACTTGTGACCAGAAACATCAATCTTTCCCTGAATGTTATACTGGTTATCTACAAGATGTTCTCTCATCGTATTCTGATTATCGGCAGTTACATAATCTTCAAAATCTATCGTTTCCGCTTCGCCAAGCAATCTAAAAATCTCTGCAGCGTTTGGGCTGTTTTGAAACATCCATTTGTTTAACGCCTGAGCTTCTGGATAATACTCCTCCTTGAAAACTTCATAACTCATGGATTTCAACATATTCTTCTGAAGTACTCGCCAGATCATAAGGTCGTTCCAATAGTCTGTGAGATTGTGCACGCACATTCCCAATAAATACGACCTTTTCTTGGAATTCATTTCATTTTTCACGTACTTGTTCCAAAAAGATTTTATATTAACAATCCATTGATCATAATCTTGCGTATCTCCCCACGGACCGCAATTCTCGAAAAAATGCGAATGTACCTTTTTCTCCAAATAAGATTCTGAAAAATATACTGAATCCGGTGCGACGGATCCAAGAATAAATTCAGCCTTGCCCTCATCAATTCCCATGCGTTCAGCAAGTCTATACGCAACTTCCATATGCACTATCTGTCCGGCCATCTTGCCACTTCCTTCCCCTATTGTTATATTTGTCATCGTCAATAATATCTGTGCTTCAGCAATTCTTGATAGGTCTTTTGGTTCAGCTTTTCTTATTCTACTCACTTAATTTTTTTCGCTCTTTCTTGTCCTGTCCACTTCGTATGCAATATACTCATGGTCAAACTCATAACCTAGTTTTTCAGCCAGATGAACTGAATTCATGTTTTGCGCATCCCAGCTTGGATACAGATTTTCTTTCAGGCACCTGAGTATAAGTGCTGAACAGGCGACAGTCGCAAGATGGTTCCTTCTTTCGGATTCAACAGTATCAACTTCTATTTCTATACCTTCGTTATATCTGGTATAAGAGGATGCACCTGATACAATTTTGTTTTCTTTCAAAATTACGATTCCCCTGCCAAGGTCAAGATACTGCTTCTTGTCGGCAAAAGAAGAAACGAAATCTCTTGTCACTGGATCTTCCATACACTTGTCATAAAGATCTGAATCTATTTCCTTTATTATGTACCCGTTTGGAAGCATATCGATGTTCTTCTGCAAAGCATCCACATCAAATTTAGTATCCTTCTTAATGGCATATCTTGTCACTTTCCGAACATTGGAATATACCTCTTCGATCAATGTCGCCCAAGCTTCGTTTTGCGGAGTAATGATAGAATCTAACAGTGCGCGCAGAAACTCCAAGCTTTTTAGCCAATTCCCCAGCAGTATATTTCATGTTCTGTGCCTCCCACGTATCATTGTTTTTTATGATTCTATGCCTTTACGCTACGTCAAGGTCAATAGGTAAAACTTATTTCTACTATAACCAAAAACAAGCCAGTTTATAAATTGTTTATTTTTTCCTTAAGGTTATTTTTAGGTCTTATATGCTATCCTTTATCCAACAAGAAACACAAAACCTTTTGAAACGAGGAGAAAACAAAATGAAAAGAATCGAAGTAAAGAAACTTGTTCCTTACGTATCTATAATGCTTATGTGCTTATCAGTATCCGCTTGCGGACAGAGCACTACCACTACAACTGTTACTACAGAAGAGATTACAGTATCATCTGAGGAAAACATGACTTCTAATGATAATCAGCCTCAGGGTGAAGCACCTGAGAAGCCTGATGGAGAGGCTCCTGAAGGCGAAGCTCCAGGCGAGCCACCAAGTGGAGATAAGCCGGACGGAACTCCCGGCGATGCACCGGGCGGCGGATTTGGCGGAACCGGAATGAGCAGCGCTGACATAGATTACACAGGAGCTGTGGAGATAACAAGTGCCGACTCTCAGGATGGCCAGACCTACGAAAGCACAACTGCTGATGAGAGCGCGCTTTTGATAGCAACATCAGATGATGTAACAATTTCAAATGCTACCGTTAATAAAACCGGTGATTCCGACGGCGGAGATAACTGTAACTTCTACGGTCTTAATGCCACAGTTCTGGTAAAAGACGGATCGACTACCACCATTACCGGTGCCACAATTACATCTGATGCAGATGGCGCCAACGGCGTTTTCTCATATGGTGGAAACAGTGGCCAGAACGGCGCAGCAGGAGATGGAACAACAGTTATCATCTCTGATTCAATAATCACAACAACAGGTGATGGTTCAGGCGGTATCATGACCACCGGCGGCGGAATCACAAAAGCTTCAAACCTCACAGTTGAAACCAGTGGACAGTCATCCGCTGCTATCCGTACAGATCGTGGAGGCGGAACAGTAACTGTTGATGGTGGAACCTATACAACTAATGGTCTTGGTTCACCTTCAATCTACTCAACAGCAGATATTACCGTTTCAAATGCAACACTTGTTTCCAACCTCTCAGAAGCAGTATGTATCGAGGGTATGAACTCAATCACACTTACAGACTGTGATATGACAGCGAACAACACAAAGATGAATGGAAACGCTACATTCCTTGACTCCATCATGATCTACCAGTCGATGTCAGGCGATGCAGACAGCGGAACTTCGACCTTTGATATGACAGGTGGAAGCCTTACAAGCGAGAATGGTCATGTGTTCCATGTAACAAACACTAACGCTGTTATCAACTTAAACAATGTTAAGATCACTAACAAGGATTCTGAGAACATCCTTCTCTCTGTCTGTGATGACGGATGGAGCGGCGCAGACAACATCGCAACTGTAAATGCTGTGAATCAGACTCTTGAAGGAATTATACTTGTAGGAAGCAATTCTACTCTTACACTTAACCTTACTGATGGTTCAAGCTTTACCGGTTCTATCAGCGGAGAGATTACTAACGCTAAAGGCGACAGCGTTTCAACAGAAGTCGGTGAAGTCAACGTAACTCTTGATAAGGACAGCACCTGGACTCTGACAGCTGATACCTATATCACATCCTTTGACGGAGATCTTTCAAATATCGTAAGCAATGGCTACACACTTTATGTAAACGGAACTGCAGTAAACTAAATTCATAAAAGGAAGGCGACTAAGCCAATTAAGGCTAGGTCGTCTTTTCTTTTTCTACCTGATTCAATTAGTTCTTTCTCAGTGTCATTTTCTCGCCTTCATCACAAATCCCTGAAGCTCCAGCTCTTTTCCAGAATCAGTAGTGAGCTTTTCTACATCCTGCTCTATGATCTCATATTCATCTTCAAACTTGCGAAGAAGCTTCATGCTTCCAATATTGCGAACATCTGCCTCATAGAAAAACTCGCTCTTGCCGTACCTTTCACGAGCCAGATCCAGTGCAGCCTTTAGTGCCGCGTAAGCATATCCCTTGTTCCACTCAGACTGTTTGATCCAGACACCTACCTCTGAGCAGTCTTCAGATAAGCTGTGAACCTCCGAACTTCCAATGAACTCACCATCCTCTGATATAGCGGAAAGAAGGATTGTTTCCCCCTGCTCGACCTCATCAAGAAAGCTCTGCAGCAGCTCTTTGGCATCTTCTAAGCTCTCAAAAGGATCAGGCCACTGATACCTGGTGATCTCTTCATTAAACTCTCTATTATAATCCTCTAACTGATCCATCCTGAATGGTTCAATACTAATCTTCCCCACTAAACATCCTCCCTGATATAAAAATTATTTCATCGTTCCATTTATGCAAGCATATCTACATAAATGAATTCAGCAGTAACTCTGTATAACTTGTCCCCAAAAACGTAAGAAGTGTCTTCCCAAAAAAGACTAAGATATACAGAATCATACCGGCATTAACAACAGCTGTTGCACCCCCGTGGTTTGAAGCAGCCTCTTCCTCATGATGCTCAAAGAAAAACCTTTTTCTGTCTCTGACCATAAATACTATGCCCAAAACAGTAAAGGATATCACCACCACTGCAAACATGGCAATAAAAGCGTATGCAACGATAGTGTAAATTGATATTCGGAAACAAAAGGGTGGAATGCACCCAGAATGATTTATGATTAGACTTTGTCTCCGTTATTATACAGCATTAAGACCCCCGTTGCCAGCCCATAGCCGTTTGTTCCCATCCGGAACCTTGTG
>JAFPVA010000292.1 GCA_017413105.1 Butyrivibrio sp.
TCTTGGATAAAATTACAGAAATCCGCACTTGCTGCGGGTTTCGTGAGAGCATGATTCAAGAGTCAACCAAGCCCTGCGACGTTAGTCGCCTTCAAATGGCTTGGTTGATACATTCTTGGATTTTATATCCAAGAATGTATACGCATTAAATATTTATAAATTTTCATAATAATTAACTCAGGGAGATTTTTGTAAGATGGCGCAGCTTTGGGGCGGAAGATTTACCGGTAGTATAAATGAACTTGCATGGAATTTTAATGCTTCTATAACCTTTGATAAGAGATTCCTTGAGGTGGATGTTAAAGGCAGCAAAGCCCATGCCACCATGCTTGCTAAGCAGGGAATCATTTCCGGGGAAGAAAGAGATCAGATTCTTTCGGGTCTTGATTCAATTTTAAAAGACGTAAAAGACGGAAATCTTGAAATTACCACCAAATACGAAGATATACATAGCTTTCTTGAAGCAAACCTGATTGAGAGAATCGGAGATGCCGGTAAAAAGGTTCACACAGGACGCAGCAGAAACGATCAGGTTGCTTTGGATATGAGGCTCTATGCCAGAGATGAGGTCACAAGGGCAAAAGAACTTATCCTTACAATGCTAAAGACGCTTAATGGCATCATGAAGGATAATCTTGATACCTATATGCCCGGATTCACCCATCTTCAAAAGGCTCAGCCTGTTACATTGGCTCATCACACAGGCGCATATTTTGAAATGTTTAAAAGAGATTACTCCAGAATGGAGGATATCTATAAGAGAATGAACTATTGTCCGCTTGGAGCCGGTGCTCTTGCCGGAACAACATATCCTCTTGACAGAGAATATACTGCGCAGCTTCTTGATTTTAATGGGCCAACTTTAAACAGCATGGATTCAGTGTCCGACAGAGATTATCTTATAGAGTTTATGTCAGCTCTTTCTACAGTGATGATGCACCTTTCAAGATTTTCTGAGGAAATCATCATCTGGAATTCAAACGAGTACAGATTTGTGACTATAGACGATGCTTATTCCACCGGAAGCAGTATCATGCCTCAGAAGAAAAATCCGGACATCGCAGAGCTTGTGAGAGGTAAGACCGGTAGAGTTTACGGCGATCTGATGGCGCTTCTAACTACCATGAAGGGAATTCCGCTTGCTTACAACAAGGATATGCAGGAGGATAAGGAAGCCTTCTTTGATGCAGTTGATAATACACTAAATTGTCTGGCACTTTTTACCGATATGTTAGCAACAATTAAGTTCAATAAAGATGTTATGCTTAGAAGTGCCAAGATGGGATTTACAAACGCAACCGATGCAGCAGACTATCTGGTAAACAAGGGAATGCCCTTCAGGGATGCGCATTCCGTTATCGGAAGGCTTGTCCTGTACTGTATTGATAAAAACTGTGCAATTGATGACTTGAATTTAGAACAGCTTAAGGTATTCTCAGAACTTTTTGAAAAGGATATTTACGACGCAATCAGCTTAGAGACCTGCGTAAACAAGCGCCTCACAATCGGAGCCCCCAGCCCGGAGATGATGCGTAAAGTTATAGAAGCAAATGAAGCATTCCTTGCAAAAGAGGAGTAAGCTAAAAGCTTCATAAAATCATATTCAATGTATATATTGGGCGTTTTGATGATAATATTTGTGATTCAAACCGATTTGATTTACACCGCAGATCGTTGGAGGTTTGAGCACAAATACTATTATCAAGACCCCTCATAACCATAAAGAGGAGGATTTATGAAATGAGCGACAAATTAAAAGTAGCAGTACTTGGTGGAACAGGAATGGTAGGACAGAGATTTATCTCTATCATCAATAACCATCCATGGTTTGAGGTGGCTACAATAGCAGCCAGCCCAAGAAGTGCAGGCCAGACCTATGAAGAGGCTGTAGGCGGAAGATGGAAAATGGATGGAGAAATCCCTGCTTCAGTTAAGAATCTTGTAGTCAAGGATGTTACAGATGTTAAGGGCGTTGCAGAGGACGTTGATTTCGTTCTTTCTGCTGTTAACATGTCCAAGGACGAGATCAAGCATATCGAGGAAGAGTATGCAAAGACTGAGACACCGGTTGTTTCTAACAACTCTGCTCACAGATGGACTCCTGATGTTCCTATGATCATTCCTGAGATCAATCCTGAGCATATGGATGTTATTGAGTTCCAGAAGAAGAGACTTGGAACAACAAACGGCTTCATTGCGGTTAAGCCTAACTGCTCTATCCAAAGCTATACACCTGCCCTCACAGCATGGAAGGAGTTTGAGCCTTACGAGATGGTTGCTACAACCTATCAGGCAATTTCCGGAGCAGGCAAGAACTTTGAAGAGTGGCCAGAGATGGTAGGAAACGTAATTCCTTTCATTTCCGGAGAGGAAGAGAAGTCTGAGAAGGAGCCTCTTCGTATCTGGGGTAAGGTAGAGAACGGAGTTATCGTTCCTGCAGATGATGTAAAGATCACATGTCAGTGCATCAGAATTCCTGTTCTTTACGGTCACACAGCTGCATGCTTTGTTAAGTTTAAAAAGAACCCTACAAAGGAACAGCTCATCGAGAAGCTTGAGAAATTCTCAGGACGCCCTCAGGAGCTTGGACTTCCTTCAGCTCCTAAGCAGTTTATCCAGTACATGCAGGAGGATAACAGACCTCAGGTTACTCTTGATGTTAACTATGAGAATGGTATGGGTGTAAGCATCGGAAGACTTCGTGAGGATACAATTTATGACTGGAAGTTTGTAGGTCTTTCACACAATACACTTCGTGGTGCTGCAGGTGGAGCAGTCGAGTGCGCAGAACTCTTAAAGGCAAGCGGTTACATCAATAAGAAATAATCCTGTCAAGCAACCATTAACCAGCACGATAATTGAGTATCTACTAGCAGAGACAACATGGAAGAACAACGATTAGCAGACCTGAATTTTTTAAACAGATACTACGAGAGCGGACTCTCCAATATTCTTGTGGTCTATGGCCACAGGAATATTGACCATAATGCTCTCATAAATAAATTTCTCGAGAATAGAAGAAATATTTATTTTAGTGCAAGATCTGCTTCTATTAAGGAGCAAATGTTTTTATGGTCAAAAGAGCTACGGGAAAAAGGTGCAAAGATTCCTGTAAATCCCACTTATAAGCAGCTCTTTGACGCTTGTCTAGCCAGTGTCGGTAATAATTCAATGATTCTTGTCATCAGGAATTTTGAGAATATTATCAAGGCTTCAACAGAATTTATGAATGAGCTTGTGAGTTTTGTCACACAAAACGGCAAGCTCAGGCAGATTCTTGTTCTTCTGGTGAGCCATGACATTAACTGGGTTGAGAACAGTATGGTTGCCAGTATGGGTAATCTTTCCGCTAATATTGCAGGATTCAGGAAGATAAAACCTCTTTCTTTTACTGAACTGCGCAACCACTTTTCCAAGATGTCTTACAGGGATGCGGTAATGACCTATTCGGTTCTTGGTGGACAGACAGGGCTTTGGAAATATTTTGACGGATCTCTTTCTTTTAAGGAAAATATATGCAGGAATCTTCTTGAGGAAGGTGCCTTTCTGCATAAGGAGGCTGTGAGACTTACAGAGCAGTACTTAAGGGAAACTGCGGTTTATCATACGCTTCTTTCAGAGATGGCAAGAGGTGTCAATAAGCTTAACGATCTCTATCATGAGACAGGATTTTCCAGAGCTAAAATATCTGTATATCTTAAAACCCTTATTCATCATGATTTTGCATATAAAGCATACTCTTTTGGAAATGCGGGAAGAGAAAATGTTGTTAAGGGAGTGTACAAGATAGCCGATCCCCTTGTGGATTTTTACTTCAGATTCATTTATCCAAACGAAAGTAGTCTGCTGCAGATGCCCTCAGACAAATTTTATGATATATTTATATCTGCGGGAATGCAGAAATATGTAAATGAATACTTCAAAGCCGTGTGCAGGGAATATCTCTTTAAACTTGAAGAGCGGGGGCTTTTCCCATTTGAGATCGGTGATGAAGGTGAGTGGATAGGCAAGGATGGCGACATCGATATTATTCTCCAGAGTGATACCGGAGATACTGCTTTTGGTGTGTGCAAATGGCAGGACAAAATTACTCACTCAGATTTAGAGCATCTGTATTCTATCGCAAAAAAAGCAAGACTTGAGGGAGATATAATCTATCTCTTTTCTACGGTAGGCTTTGATGCATGGTTACAGGATGCAGCCATGAGATCATCGGAGAGCCTTAAGCTGATTGGGATAGATGAATTAACGAATGGCTAGTAAATCACTTATTATTACCGAGAAACCATCAGTAGCAAGGGATTTTGCCAGGGTACTTGGGGTTAACGGTAATCAGAAAGGTTTCATAGAAAATGAGACTTACGTAATTTCCTGGTGTTTTGGTCATCTGGTTGAGATGGCTTATCCGGAAGTTTACGACGAGAAATACAAGAAATGGAAACTTGAGGACCTTCCTTTTTTGCCGGAAGATTATAAATATGGCGTTGTAGAGTCAGCCAAGGATCAGTACAAGATTGTGAACAGTCTGCTTCACAGAGAGGATATTGATACTGTTTACTGGGCAGGAGACTCGGGAAAAGAAGGTCAGACAATTGAAGAGAATATTAGAAACTACGGCGGCGTAAGGCAGGGCATGAAAGAGCTCAGGGTCTGGATCGATTCCCAGACCGATGATGAGATCAGACGAGGCATAAATGAAGCAAGGCCTATGTCTGATTATGCTCTCCTTGGTAAATCCGGCATCATGAGAACCATTGAAGATTACAGTCTTGGAATTAACTTTTCCAGGGCTCTTTCTGTCAAATACGGCAAAATGATAAATGATGCGGCGGCGACCTCCTCCTACACTGCAATTGCCATCGGCCGTGTTATGACCTGTGTCCTTGGCATGGTAGTTAACAGAGAGCGAGAGATTCGCAATTTTGTAGAGACACCTTTCTACAGGATTGTCGGGTCTTTTTCTGATGCAGGATTTAATGCGGAATGGAAGGCGGTCCAGGGCTCCAAATACTTTGAGTCACCGCTTCTTTACAAGGAGAATGGCTTCAAGAAAGAGGAGAGCGCAAGGGAGCTGATAGACAGCCTTTCCGGGAAAAAAGCTGTCATCGACAAGATTGAGAACGGCAAAACAACAAAGAGAGCGCCTCTTCTTTTTAACCTCGCTGAGCTTCAGTCCGAATGTTCTAAGATATTCAAGATAAGTCCTGCCCAGGCTCTGGATGTGGCTCAGGAGCTTTATGAGAAAAAGCTGACAACCTATCCGAGAACTGACGCCAGAGTTCTTACAACTGCTGTGGCAAAAGAAATTACGAAGAACCTCCGCGGGCTCCAGAATTTCGAGGAACAGGCCGGAAATGTAAAGCATATTCTTGAAAACGGATTATACAAGGGATTGGAGAAGACTTCCTATACGGATGATTCCAAGGTTACGGATCACTATGCTATCATTCCTACAGGACAGACCGGAGCTATAAATTCCTTATCGCCCCTTTCAAAATCCATATACTCTCTTATCTGTAAGAGATTTTTGTCAATCTTTTTCCCACCGGCTGAGTACAAGACGGTGAAGGTTCAGATAGGAATAGAGGATGAGAAATTCTTTGCATCAGCAAAACTCCTTACTAAACCCGGATATCTATCTGTTGCCGGAATTCCTTCACCAAAGGATAATGGCGAAAATGCAGATGGTGATGAGGTTATGAGCAAAGAGGATTTTATCGCCTTTGTGGATAAGGCCAAGGAAGGCGACGAGATCACTGTTAAAGGCATGGAGATAAAAGAGGGAAAAACCTCGCCTCCAAAGCGCTATACATCAGGTAATCTTATCCTTGCCATGGAGAATGCAGGAAATCTCATTGAGGACGAGGAACTTCGCGAGCAGATAAAAAAATCAGGAATCGGAACCTCTGCAACTAGGGGGGAGATTATTGATAAGCTTGTAAGAATTAAGTATCTGAACCAGAATAATAAGACTCAGATTATTTCTCCCGAGAAACTCGGAGAGATGATCTATGAAGTAGTCAATCTTTCTGTGCCGTCGCTTTTAAATCCTGAGATGACAGCAAGCTGGGAGAAGGGACTTGAGGGTATCGTAAACGGTACAGTTGACTTTGGCGAATACAGAAGTAAGCTTGAAGATTACATCCGCCGTGAGACCAACAAGATGATAAAACTGGATCTCACCGGAAATATAGCTGCCAACATAAGCCAGTTTACCGGCAAGAATTCCAAGGGAATCGCAGCAAGGAAAAAGCTTGGCTTAAAGTGTCCTGTCTGCGGAGGAGAACTTACTACAACACCTTTTGGCTATGGCTGTAGCAATTATTACACGGAAGGAATCAAGTGTACCTTTAGCTTAGGTCAGGTGGCCGGGCTTGATATTCCGGAGGAAGAGTTTGCAAAGCTCATTACAGAAGGAAAGACAAGTGTTCTTGACGGCTTTGCTTCAAAGAACAAGAAAAAGTTTAAAGCGGCTCTTGTTTTATCGAAGGATGACAGTGGAAAGTACGGCGTAAACTTTGATTTTTCAGAAGTTCCTACTGAGTATGTTGAAGGCCTTTGTTGTCCTGCCTGTGGCGGAAGACTTGTTCGGACCGGTTATGGGGTTTCCTGTGAAAACAGGGCAAGGGCAAATGAAGCTTCTGACAGTGCGGAGAATCCTACAGACGGCACAGTACAAGGCACAGACTGCTACTTTAATATTGGCGAGATAGCCGGCAAAAAGCTTGATCTTGAGACTATAACCACACTTATAAATGAGAAGAAGACCGGCGTAATAAAGGGTTTCAAATCCAAGAACAAAAAGAGTTTTGATGCAAAGCTTGAACTTAAGACCGGTGAAGATGGAAAACTTTCTATAGTCTTTGACTTTGAAGGAATAGAGCCGGAGTACTTAGAAGGTGTAACCTGTCCAAACTGCGGTGGCAGGATAATGAAAAAGAGCATTGGCTTTGGGTGTGAGAAGTATAATTCGGAAGATCCAAATTCCTGCAAATTCTTTATTGGAAAGATTGCCCAGAAGCAGCTTTCGGAAGCAAACGTACTTGAACTCTTAAGGGATGGCAGGACACAGACTATCCGAGGCTTTAAGAATAAAGATAAGAAGAGTTTTGATGCCTGTCTTGTTCTTAAGAAAAATGAAGAAGGAATTTCGGAAGTAGCCTTTGATTTTGAAAATGTCGAGGCCAAGACTGTAAAGGGAGCGTTATGTCCCGTTTGCGGTGGAGAGATAGTCAAGACAAGCTTTGGCTATGGCTGTAAGAACTATAAAAAGGATGACCCTGAACACAGCTGTAAATTCAATATCGGTCAGATTTCCGGAGTAAAACTAAAGGATGCCCAGATAAAAGAGCTTGTGACGGATGGCATTACATCCACTATTACAGGCTTTAAATCCAAGACCGGAAAGAAATTTGATGCTAAGCTATCTCTTAGCAAGGACGAAGATGGAAAAGTCACAGGTGTTAAGTTTGTCTTTGAAAATGAGGATACTGTGATGGAGGACTTAAAGTGTCCGAAGTGCGGTAATTCCATAATAAAGGGGCACATGGGCTATCGCTGTGCTTCTTATTCAAAGGAAGAGGGCGGCTGCAAGTTCTTTATCGGAAAAATTGCAGGAGTTGAACTTACAAAGGAGCAGCTGACAAAGCTCCTTACGGACAAAGAAAGCGATAAAATAAGCGGATTTATCAGTAAAAAGGGCAGTACCTTTGAAGCAAAACTTAAATTTGATGAAAACTTTAACATAGTTTTTGATTTTAATTAATTCAGTAAAAGGAGAACAGAAAAATGGAAGAGTTTAAGATCAGCAATATGTATGATTTGAACGAAACTATCGCTGCAGATTATATGAGGACCAAGGAGTATCCCTGGGAACTGCTTGCAGGAATAAAAGACTATATCATCGAACTTGGAAAGAGCCTTCCTGCGGATAAGTTTGAACAGCGCGGCGAGAATGTATGGGTGGCAAAGAGCGCCAAGGTATTTGATTCTGCCTATATTGGCGGTCCCTGCATCATTGATGAAGAGGCGGAGGTAAGACAGTGCGCCTTTATCAGAGGCAGCGCCATTGTAGGAAAAGGTGCTGTAGTCGGAAATTCCACTGAGCTTAAGAATGTCATTCTTTTTAATAAGGTTCAGGTTCCTCACTACAACTATGTCGGAGATTCAATCCTTGGCTTTAAGGCACACATGGGCGCAGGATCCATCACATCTAATGTTAAGAGTGACAAGACACTTGTTACAGTTAAGAACGGTGCTGATGATAAGGTGGAGACCGGTCTTAAGAAGATGGGAGCTATGCTTGGCGATCACGTTGAGGTTGGTTGCAACTCAGTACTTAACCCCGGAACAGTGATCGGCAGAAACTGCAATGTATATCCTCTTTCTTCAGTAAGAGGATGTATCCCGGAGGGACATATTTTTAAGGATAAGGATCATATCGTAAAGAAGGAAATCTGATTGTATTAGAAAATACAAAGCCTCATCATGATCAGTGTTAGTGCTGATTGTTTGATGAGGCTTTTTTTGCTTTTTTCACCTGTATAAAGTTGATGTATGTGCGAATTTGAGATAACATTAATTATATGATGACATGACCAAAAGGTCATAAAACGTTCATGCTTGCATGATAAACGTTATGTCTTTGTAGGAGGTATGAATGATTCCTCAGATTGTTGTAGTTGATGATGACAAGCTCGTATTGAAGCATGCCTGGAATATACTAACCGATGCCGGAATGAAGGTTGCAATCTTAAAATCCGGAGATCAGCTCATTGAATATGTGAAAAATAACCCTGCGCCGGACCTTATCTTGCTTGACATACGGATGCAGGGAATGGATGGCTTTGAGACGCTGGAAAAACTTAGACAACAAGAGGAGCCGGGAAAGGAAATTCCGGTAATTTTCCTGACTGCCAGCGAAGATGAAGGTACTGAATCCAAGGGACTTTCCCTGGGGGCAATGGATTATATCAGAAAGCCTTTATTTCCCGATATTCTGATTCTCAGGGTACAACATGCTGTAGAACTGGTACGGCTTCAAAGGGATCTGGAAAAAGAGGTCTGGGAAAAAACAAGAGAAAACGAACAGCTCTTTTTGCATGTGGTTGCCTCCCTGGCTGATGCAATTGATGCAAAGGATGCATATACCAACGGTCATTCGGGAAGGGTAGCTCTTTATTCAAAGGAGATTGCAAAACGGTTTGGCTATGATGAAAAGGGACAGGACGACATATACATGATGGGACTTCTTCATGATGTGGGCAAGATCGGTGTCCCGGATGAAGTGATAAACAAGCCCGGCAGACTTACGGATGAAGAATTTGAGTGTATAAAAAAGCATCCCGCAATTGGCGGCCGTATTCTCGGCAATATCAAGGAGATGCCTTCACTTTCAAAGGGAGCAAGGTTCCATCATGAAAGATATGACGGAAGAGGGTATCCTGATGGGCTAAAAGGAGAGGACATTCCGGAGGAAGCAAGGATAATTTCCGTGGCAGATGCTTACGATGCCATGACCAGTAACAGAAGTTACAGAGACGCACTTTCTCAGGAGAAGGTTAAAGAGCAGATAATAAACGGAAAGGGGACTCAGTTCGATCCGGCTTTTGCAGATATCATGGTTTCCATGATTGAAGAAGATACAGAATACAGGATGCGCGATAGCAAGGAATAACAGAGGTGACAAGTATGCTTGTGAATTGTAATCTTGTTTATTGGTGATTTCACTGCAGATATGATGAAGACCCTTGTTTACATAAAAGATATCTGCAATTGATAAGTTTTTTGAGACTTCAAAATGGCAGAATGCAGTAAATGCATCAGAGTTAAAGTTTTAGATAAAATAAATGTTAAATTTTTATCTAACGTGTTGAAATGTCACGAATTTTATGCAAAAATAAGAACTGGCTCGGTGTGTAATGGCATGTTGCACCGTGCCAAATCTTTGTGAGTGAGTAATTAAAGATTACTTTACAATACGAAAGGAGATTTTCACATGATTTACTCAACAGAGGTAAAAAACATGTGCCCTGTTACACAAGGGGTACACCATGGCGCTGCTCCCATCCCGGAAGAGGCTAAATGGGTTAAGTCAAAGGAAATAAAGGACATTTCTGGCTATACACACGGTATTGGCTGGTGTGCTCCTCAGCAGGGTTGCTGCAAGCTTTCTCTTAATGTTAAGGATGGCATTATTCAGGAAGCTCTTGTAGAAACAATCGGCTGCTCAGGAATGACACATTCAGCAGCTATGGCTTCTGAGATTCTTCCTGGACTTACAGTTCTTGAAGCTCTTAACACAGACCTTGTTTGTGATGCTATCAACACAGCTATGAGAGAGCTCTTCCTTCAGATTGTTTATGGTAGAACACAGTCTGCATTCTCAGAGGATGGACTTCAGATCGGTGCCGGCCTTGAGGATCTTGGTAAGGGTAACCGTTCAATGGTTGGTACAACATACGGCACACTTGAGAAGGGACCTCGTTACCTCGAGCTTACAGATGGTTACATCACAGACATCGCTCTTGATGAGAATGATGAGATCATCGGATATAAGTATGTTAACTTTGGTAAGATGATGGACTTCATCAAGGCTGGTGATGATGCAAATACAGCTCTTGAGAAGGCTAAGGGACAGTATGGACGTGTTGCCGATGCAGTTAGATGCATCGACCCAAGACATGAATAATAGGTAAGGAGGAATAATAAAATGGCTTTATTTGAATCATATGAAAGAAGAGAGCCCCAGATCCTGGCTTGCCTTAAGGAGTATGGAATTTCTTCTGTTGAAGAGTGTAGAGATATTTGCTTGAATGCCGGAATCGATGTTTACAAGCTCATCGAAGGCATTCAGCCAATCTGTTTTGAGAACGCTAAGTGGGCTTACACAGTAGGCGCTGCTATCGCAATCAAGAAGAACTGCAGAAAGGCTGCTGATGCAGCTGCAGCAATCGGTATCGGACTTCAGGCTTTCTGTATCCCAGGATCAGTTGCTGATCGTCGTAAGGTAGGTCTTGGCCATGGTAACCTTGGTAAGATGCTTCTTGAAGAGGATACAGAGTGCTTTGCATTCCTTGCTGGCCACGAGTCATTCGCAGCAGCTGAGGGTGCTATCGGTATCGCTGAGAAGGCTAATAAGGTTCGTCAGAAACCTCTCCGCGTTATCCTTAACGGTCTTGGAAAAGACGCAGCTCAGATCATTTCTCGTATCAACGGTTTCACATATATCGAGACCGAGTACGATTACTACACAGGTGAGGTAAAGGAAGTATTCAGAAAGTGCTACTCTAAGGATGCTAATTCACCTCGTGCAAAGGTTAACTGCTACGGCGCTAACGACGTACAGGAAGGTGTTGCTATCATGTGGAAGGAGAACGTTGACGTATCTATCACAGGTAACTCAACTAACCCTACAAGATTCCAGCATCCA
>JAFPVA010000293.1 GCA_017413105.1 Butyrivibrio sp.
CATGTGCAGGCAATATAGTGCCTGCTAATCTATATTCAGTTCATGCGCTTAATGAATAAAGCCATTCCCCTTCAGTTACAATAATGTCATCCATAGCAACTCCGAAAACAGCTGCCAATACAACTAAATTGTCTAATGTCGGCATGGCTGTTCCATGTTGCCACTTGTAAATTGCCTGTGGAGTAGCAAACCCAAACACGTCCTGTAAATCCCTAACAGACATACCGGCTGCCACTCTTAAATCTGTAATTCTCTGTCCCGTAGCGACCATGTTGATCGCTGGAATATTCTGTGTCATTTTCGACTCCTTTCTGGCTTTAGCCAAACAGACCCGCCAGGACTTGAACCCGGACTAACAGTTTTGGAGACTGCTGTGCTGCCAATTACACCACGAATCTTTAGCGCAGAGCCTGGGATTCGAACCCAGATACCCTTTCAGGATGGCGGTTTTCAGGACCGCTGCTGTACCAATTGAGCCAACTCTGCATATTTTTAGGCAAAAGAAAAACCGCTTGCCTTGTCATCTAAGGTAAGCGGTACGCAAACATGTTTATCTATAAGCTTCTACTCCGGATTACTCCATCCGGTCCCTGCCTAAAACAACATTTTCTCGCATTTGCCTATCCTTAAATGAGCGCATGAAATTAAACATCCACTCTGATTTGCTCTGGAGTGATGATTCATAACTTTCGCTATACAGGCAATAATTGCGATTCATTGTTGTCATGTCTCTATCTTTTCCTTTCCGGGAGCTTTTGTCTGCTCCGCTTATCTCTTTCTATATCGTATAGTAACACCAGTAAGTTTAGTTGTCTATTAGCCTTGTAGTATAAAATCTTCCCTCTTCAATTCCATCTCGATGATATTGAAAGGCTCTTTCTCCGTTACCTCTTTATCCTTGAATCCAATCTTCTTGTAACATTCATGTGCAATGTCATTATTCTCATACACACCTATGGTAACGACCTCGGCATTCATCAGCTCAAAAGCGTACTTAAGGCCCAAGCGAAGCATTTCCGCTCCGTAGCCCTTTCCTCTGATGGTATTATCTACAATTACCCAACCGAATCTAAGGATCCTGCTATCGCCATGAATGTAGCGGATAATGAAATGCCCTACTACTCTGTTCTCATCATCTATTGCGATCCAAGGAAAAAAGTTGTCTAACTCTTTGCAGTCGCCATTACTCTGTCTGTACTTGTCATCAATAATGCCTGCGGTAATCGGGAACTCTCCAAAATGATCTCCGCCCCACTTAACAAATACATCCTGGTCTTTTATCCATTCACTTATCTTTTCAGCATCACAGCTCTTATATGGTCTAAGTCTCAGCATAATCTCAGCTCCTTAAAACCTCGTCCCGCACTTCGGACAAAAATCAAAGTCCTCAGTTGTCTCGTATCCGCACTGCCTACATCTCTTGTAACCTGTCGTGAATCCTCTTCCGCCGCTTACCTGAGTCAGATGACTAGGCAGAATCTCCACTTCTTCGCCTCTTGCGATCATCTTTCCAAGCTCTGGATCAAGCTCATAAACAGTTCCGCAGCAGCTGGTCTGCACGTAGTAATGCTTGTTCCACTTGAAAGTCGGTATAAAGAAAAGAGACAGCACCGTATATGTCATGAACACATTGAAGCGCACATATTTTCCACAGATTGCGCAGGTTATCAACTGATTGAAATCAAAGTCCTTCCTGCCATCTGTAATTCCCATGATAAAAAACATCTACTTTGTCACTCCATCCTTAATAATGTACCCTCACAACCTTTGCCCCAAATGGGAAAAGAGCTACTCTCGCAATCTTAAAGAACTGCTTACCGAAAGGTATTCCAACTATTGTGATGCAGAGAATGCAGCCAATAATGAAGTTACCCACAGCAAGCTCTATTCCAGAGAAAAGAATCCACAGGATATTAAGCAGGCAGGAAATAGCTCCGCCTTCATCCACAATCTCTTTTCCAAAAGGATCCAGTGATATGGATGAAAGCTTAAAGCACTGAAGTCCTACCGGAATTCCTACCACTGTTATGCACCAGAGGATTCCTGCAATCCACCAGCCGATGGCGCTTATCAGCCCTCCACACAAAATCCAAATAATGTTTCCTAAAAATCTCATAATCCCATCCTCATACTGACAATTCCGTCTTTCTCGCCAACCTCTTCGAAGCCCATACGCTTATAAAGCTCATATCCAACCTTCATAACTTCAGGCTTGGTAGTGAATGTAACTTCCTTAAATCCAAGCTCTTTTGCCTTATCAAGCATGGTATTGAGCATTACTCTCGCGTAGCCTTTACCGCGATACTCAGGCTTGATAAATAATCTCTTAGCTTCACAGATAGCATCATCAATCTTCCTGATGGCAATGCTTCCGACCGGAGTCCCATCCTCGCTTCCAAGAAGCAGCGCTCCATCCTTATAGTATCCATCCAGGTCAGCAAGTTCCTTGTCAAAAGAAACAAAGCAGCTCTCCGCACCTTTTATCTGGGAATACTCTTTGAAAATCTCTTTTATAACTTCGTTGTCCTTACAGACCCCAACATGAAACTCTGACATTTTTCATACACTCCTCTCGCTAATGATTTTCCCAACTTCTTCATCATCTGTCAGGTCATAGACCATCCTGTAACAGTCCAGTGCCTGCTGTGTGTCGCCTGCTCCATCAGCCTCCTGGGCAGCTTTATACAAAAGCGCCAGTGTAACTGGATTAGCCTCGGTTGGAATATCATTTTCCTTCAGGATCTTCTGTATCTGATCAAGATCTTTATCAGCCACTTTTTTGCCAATAGCTTTCTCAAGAAACTCAAGCTCCGCATCGGCCTGCTGAGAATCTTCGAAATACTTACTATAAAGGTAACATGCTGCAGCCACCTCAGGTTTGTAATTCTCCAGGTAGTACCACCCAAGATTCCTGTAATAGGCTGCAAGCTCAGCTCTGGTACAGCAGTAGTTATAAGACTCTGTCGTATAGGAATACTCCCCCTCAGAGTCACCAAGCTGCTTACAGCATAGGATTACCCCAAGAATAGTCTCCATATCTACCGGATTCTCAAAATGAGCACTTAACCATTCCTGCTGTGCTTTCGCATAATCTCCGGAAAGAAGCATCTCTTTTGCCTTAGCTTTGTGCGGCGTCAGCGTATCCTCATCTGAAATTTCATATTCATCATCACCCAGGCAGTAATATTCATATAAAAAGACCTCCGAAATGTGCCTGAGACATATAGTCAGCTTACCCATGATTTCACGTTCCTCTTAGCTGTCATAACAGACTATCAAGCATTGCTGCAGCTTCACCAACAATGTCATTACAGGTACGTCCTGTACCAGCTCTTCTGGCAATCAGCTCCTTACAGAAAAGAGATCCGTTCTTTTCAAGGAACATCTGCTCATACTCCTTAGTCTTATCTATTCCAAGCTTCTCAAGCATTGCAACCACGCTTAAGTATCCGCCGCACTTTCCATCTATGCTCCTTGGCGCCGGAACAAAGTTTTTGGCCTCAGCTTCTGACATTCCAAGTTTCTCTGCAAAAGCTATGGCGAGCGATGCAGAACAGTTATTTCCGTTTCTGTGATTTTCTCTTGCTTTCATTTCCATTTCATTCATGCGCAAACCCTCTTAATCAAACTGTAATCTCTATCTGGTTTCCCTCTATAGCCACAATGCAGCTCTCGTAATATCCGTCTCCTGTGGTGCGCGGTCCGCTTACCACATCGCAACCGTCTGCTTTTAGAATCTCAGTAATCTCATCCACCTTTTCTTTGCTCCCAACCGAGAAAGCCACATGAGCATATCCGGTGCGAGTCAACGGCTTATCTGCGTCTATGATTTCCGGCTTTGTCATCAGTTCAAGCCTTGCTCCGTCTTTAAAAGAGATAAAGAAAGAGCGAAAATCTGTGTTCTTATTATGATAGCCATCATTGGAAGTGCCGCCCAAATACTTAACAAAGAAATCCCTTGCTGCTTCCAAGTCATTCACATACATAGCGATATGCTCTATTTTTACCATTTCTACCTCACAAAACCATAAACAATGTTCCTGCTCCAATAAGTATGCATCCGATCACGGACTTAGCCGTAAACTGCTCATGCAGGAATACAAAGGCAAGTACAAGTGTAATAACAACGCTGAGCTTATCTATAGGAACAACCTTAGATGCCTCTCCAACCTGGAGTGCTTTGTAATAGCAAAGCCATGAAGCCCCTGTTGCAAGGCCTGACAAGATCAGGAACAGCCAGCTCTTTTTACTTATCTCAGATATTCCATTCTGAGCATTGGTAAAAAAGACCATTCCCCATGCCATCACAACGACTACTACCGTTCTTATAGCAGTAGCAAGGTTTGAATTAACCCCTTCAATTCCTATCTTTGCAAGAATTGATGTTAATGCCGCAAATACCGCGGACAATAACGCAAATATGAACCACATAGCAATCCTCTTTCCCTCTTTATTTCAATGCCGCACTCAAGCTGTTCGTAATCCCTCTTGGTCCTCTGATTGCAGCAATATCATATTCATCCTTAAGAACTTCAAACGTAAACTTATCCGGCTTATATCTCTTTTGCAGCTGGATTTTCATCAGTGCCTTGATCGTAAGATTCCTATCAGAATAATCATATGGGATATCTGTCTCAATGACTTTGCACTTGTAAAGAACTGCTGACACCGGTGCACCAACATACATAAAGACTGTATCGCCCTTAATAATGCCTGCTCCCTGCTTCCAATCGATAATCTCCTCATCATCAAAGGCATGCACGATATCGTAATACTTGGGATTTGCAGGAATTATCCATTCCTTTGGCTGTCTGAACTTTTTCTTTTGTTTTGCTGAAGCAGTTATCTCAAAACTGGCGTCAATCTGTCTGCAGATTTCATCGAAAGATATTGTTCCGTCCAGTACGATTGTGATCCAGTTTCGCTTATTCATGTGATATCCGGGATAAAAACCATCCTGCTGAAGCAGAATATCTCTAAGCATAAGATCATCAATCTTCACATCGATGATATCTACGCGTTCAGTACCGGGCCTGCCAATCTTGTCTGAATCCACATCCATCACAATAGCAAACCATTTCCGGTTATCACCATGTCTGAAAACAGAGTAATTAGGGTAACTCCTCCACAAATGCTCAGGATCAGAACCATATTTCTTTTGAATATACTTCTCGACTTCTTTTCTCATCTACAAGTCTCACCGTCTTTCTAGCCTTACTTTATCTCCAAAACAACGTCGCCATTACCAAGAAGCTGCGTCAGCTCTTCCTCAGGTAAATCTATATGCCCAAGCTTTGTATATGCCCAGGAATTTGAACCATAGAAAACAACGATCTGATTTCCAGAATAAAGCACAATGTCGCCATACTCTGTTGTGATCTGCTTGTCATCCCGGCTTATGCTCTGACCTATTGAGCCAACCTGCTCAAAACCGCCATACATTGACATATTCACTGTAAGCGGACAGTTTCCCTTCAGCTCTTTTACTGAGGCATTATCTTCCCAGGTAACAGGCATTTCTTTTCCATCAATTGTAAGTGTCATAGATGTCTCTTTTGCCTCCTCTGTAACAACCTCTCCGGTCCAGTCGATGATTCCGCCAAACTCATAGACATTGGTATACCCAATGTCAAAAAGCTTCTGTGCTGCCTCTTTACTGCGTCTTCCGCTTCTGCAATAGATAAGGATCATCTGATCAAGATCCGGGAGCTCAGATGGCATGGAATCAACAATGCTCTCGTTCGGAATACAGATTGCCCCTGGAATATGCCCTTCATCAAACTCATCCTGACGTCTAACATCCACGATCACATGGCCATCTTCAAGATCCATCATCAGCTTTGCTGTTTCCTGATCTATCTGCGTGTAACTGTCCTTATCGTTCTTTGATGCCAGAAAAACAGAGGTAGGGCCATCAGCCCCACCGATAATTGTCACATCCGATTCAGTTTTAGATCCGCACCCTGTTACTACTGCGATGAGCATTAACATCGCCATAGCAAAATATCTTTTTCTCACTCAAGAACCTCACTTCAATCATTTTATCAGAAATAAAGAAAAGGTGGACCGTCACCGCAGTGAAATCCACCTTTCAAAATACTTATTTCAGCTGCATGCCATCTTTAAAGGCATTTCCCACTCTTTCTCCTACTCCGAAATAGCCATTTCCGAAGGGATCAAAGCTTATAGGCTTAACCTTCTTAATGTCCACTGCTCCATCAGTAACAACGCTCTCATCCGCAGAAACATTCACTATCTCACCGATAAGAATACCATCTTCAAAGCTCTTTACCTTGCATTCCAATGCAAGCGGAAGCTCATCGATAAGAGGTGCATCCACGAATTCGCTCTTTGTTGCGTGGAAGCCTGCTTTATCAAACTTATTCGGAACTTTTCTTCCGGACTCGATACCAACATAATCACAGGGAACAACCTGATCCTCTGTTGCCATGCTTACCGTGAAAGCGCCTTTTGCAGCAAGATTATCGGTAGTCTTGTGATCTGAAAGGCTTATGGTAATCTCTTTAAAGTCAGTTGTAATACCCCAGGCAGCGTTCATTGCATTAGGTACTCCGTTTTCATCATAGGTTCCAATGATAAGAACCGGCTGAGGGTACATAAGTGGTTTAGCTCCAAAGTTTACTCTGCTCATTAGATTTTCTCTCCTTTTTATCCAATCTTTTCAACAAAATCAGTCATCATGTCAGAAATCTTTATCTGCTGAGGGCACACCTGCTCGCAGCTATGGCAATGGAGGCATGAAACCGGCTTTTTTTCCTCTGGCATTGCCATGAGCGCCATCGGCGCAATGAAATCCCATCCTCCACCGGCAACAGTCACATTATGTTCGTTGTAAAGAGATATCAGATGCGGTATATCAAGCCCCTGTGGGCAGTGGCTCACGCAGTAATGACATGCCGTGCATGGAATAGCTCCCTGTGACTGTATCCTGTCCGCTATTCCAATAAGAGTTTCCATCTCTTTTTCACTAAGAGGCTTATCCTCTTCAAAGGTCTTAAGGTTCTTCTCAAGCTGCTCCATGTTGGACATTCCGGAAAGAACCATGGTCACTCCTGGAATACTCTGAAGGAACCGGAAAGCCCAAGCTGGGATTTCTTCATCAGGACGGAGTGCCTTGAGTTCCTCTTCATATTCCGGGAGAAGGCTAGCCAGCTTGCCTCCGCGAAGTGGCTCCATTACCCATACAGGGATCTTCCATTCATTCAAAAGGCCCACCTTGGCCTTTGCATCCTGAAACTTCCAGTCAAGGTAATTGAGCTGGATCTGGCAGAACTCCATATGCTCGCCATAAGCATCAAGGAATCTCTTAAGTACATCCATCTCACCATGGCAGCTAAATCCAAGATGCTTGATCCTGCCATTCTTTTTCTGTTCCATGAGGTAGTCGAAGATTCCAAACTTGGGATCGAGATACTGGTTTATGTTCATCTCACAGACATTATGGAAAAGATAAAAATCAAAGTATTCCATGCCTGTCTTTTCCAGCTGCTTCTCAAATATCTCTTTTACCTTGGGCATGTTTGATAAGTCATACCCCGGGAACTTTGTTGCGATATAAAAACTGTCCCTTGGATGGGATGAAAGAGCTTCTCCCATTACAATCTCAGACTGTTCATTGTGATAGCCCCAGGCCGTGTCATAATAGTTAATGCCGCTTGCCATTGCTTTATCAACCATAGCTTTTGCCTGCTCACGGTCAATGTTGCCATCATCGCCATTTATCACAGGCAATCTCATAGCTCCAAAACCAAGTCCTGATAGTTTAATTCCCTGAAAATCTCTGTAAATCATAGCCACCTCCTACTAAGCATTCTACTCAAGTTGTTTTCATATCAGGCACACTCTGCCTTATTTTCTATCTTGATCTCACCTCTTGCTTCAGGATCATCCATTATTATCTCAGATACTTCAGGCACTGTAATCAGTCCTGCCTTAGGGTTCTTTATGCTGATAACCTGAGTAAGAACAGTTGCTTCTACCTCTGACTTTTCAAAAGCCAGATCCGTATCTATCATCTTACAATTCACCAATTTAAGACCCTTGCAATAGCATAAAGGCTGAGTTCCTATTATTGTACAGTTTTCAAAGGTAACATTCTCGCAGTACCAGGCAAGATACTCTCCCTTTATCACGCTGTTTCTTACCACAACATTTTTCGCATGCCAGAATGCATCCTTGGTATCAAAGTTGCAGTTTTCAAACACTGAATCAGTAATGTACTGGAAAGAATACTTACCTTTCAAGGATACATTATCAAAATTAAGCCGTTCTGACCTCATCATGAAATACTCGCCCTGAACAGCCGTGTCCTTCATCTCGATATCCTGAACAGACCAGCCAAACTCCTGTGAATTGATATCACAGTCATAGATCCTGATATCTGAACACTCCCTCAGCGCCTTGATCCCGTAGAGATTAGTGTCTGCAATTGTTGCATTATTTGTATACCAAAGTGCTGCCCTGCACTTATCTGTCAGTTCACTTCCCGTGATCTTAAGGTTGTCATCATGCCAGAAAGGATACCTAAGGTTAAAAAAGCTGTTGTTTACCTCAACATTCCTACTCTCTTTTAAAGCACTCTCTCCGTCGGCAGGTCCATCAAACCTGCAGCTGTCTACTAAAACACTGTTGCTTCCGTAAAGCGCTCTTTCCTCATCATAACTCTGGTCTTTATAAATCTTTATATCCATAATCATTAACCTCTTATTTCTTCAAATCTTCACAATCATCCCAGCTAAGTACTCCGGTCTTTATAGCTTCATCATAACGGGATATCTTATAGTTAAGTTTGTCCATGGTAGCCTGATACTTATCCAGGTTCTCCTGAACTGCGACTCTTGCTTCCACAAGAAGATCTCTTCTGGCTTTGAAAGTCGAATCTCCTTCCTGAAAGAGCTTCACATACTCGATCAGCATCTCCACCGGAACTCCTGCGCTTCTCATGCATACTGCATTCTCAACCCAGCTTATATCTTCCTCTGTATAGTCCCTGTTACCTCCCTTTGTACGATGGACCTCAGGGATAACGCCGACGCGCTCATAGTATCTCAAAGTATCGGGTGTAAGGTCATATTTTTCGCATACTTCTTTGATCGTCATGGTTTTTGATCTCCTTATTTCAGGCAACTTTTATTTCAAATCGATTTGTTTTTGTTCCTTTATCTGCACTATACTCCTTGGAGTTAACTCCAAGTCAATATGTTTATAAAATTTTTATATTTTTGCATTAAATAAGCAGGTGAATAGTCCGCTCAAAGCAGCTACGCACCTGCATTTATCACTCCCTTATAAAACTCTTGTCCGAATCAGGCATTGTATCATCAGATACAAAGCGCTCCGCTGTCATGTGAAGGTCGTACTTCTCCCGAAGCTTCATGATCTTCTGCATCATTGGCGAAGCGTGATGAACATCAATTGCCTCCTGGCTTTCCCAGCTATCAATCAGCAGTATCGTTTCCGGATCATCCAGAGACTCATAGTACTCATATCTGAGATTTCCAGTTTCATTCCTTATTGCATCCACTGTTCCGCTGCTTACCATCTCATCAGCAAACTTCTTTGCTGAGCCGTCTTTACCTGTATAACGAAGATTAACTGTAATACTCATCCAAAGGTTACCTTTCCATTACCAACTAACCATTCTCTCAATAGTTTCCCTGGTCTCATCGCTGAATTCCTCCAGATCATCCATAGAGATAACCTCACATCTTACCAATGACGCCAGATGCATATGGAAATTAGATCTTCTTACATCCTGCAAAAGAACTCCAGGATTCTTCTTGTCTGCCTTGATCTTCTTTTCCAGCTCCCAAAACTTGTCAGATGCAAGCCCATCACCTTTAAGAAACTCAATATACTCTTTGATCAGCTTTTCCATGTAGTTTTCCTGCCAGTCAGGAAGATTCTTTCTGAAAAGCTTCCAATCTTTTTCATTTACTTCCATACCATTCACCAAATATCCCCATCTCTGCATTCGCAGGCATAATCAAAAACTGGGAACCACTGAAACTCAGAATCACCTTTCAAATACAACGGATGTCTGGGATTTCCCCATCTGGTTGTAGTTCCAAGGTAGTACCACTCAGCTTCTTTTATCGTATCCTGAATGTCATAAAGCGTGTTGCCAAGATAATCCCTTGAATCAATGAGATCCCCCCAGGCAGCCCAGACCTTGTCTATGAAGTAAGATTTCTGTAGAGCTTCCAAAACCTTGAGATTCTTCTCGATAAGTTTTTTGTCCGCCTTGGCAGGTAGATTGTCGGGGTTCGTTGCCCTTAGCGGATAAAGATTCGCCATAATCCATCCATCACAGGTAGGATCCTTTTGAACAAACTTCCGCACTCTTTTAATAGTGGGATCCAGATTATTTTCTCCTGCAGAAGCTGTGCTTGGATTCACACCAAACACAAGCATGTTCCTTCTCCCAGGCTGTCCCAGAAGATATCTTTCCTTCTCATCCCCGATATATAGCCATCCGCCAGGAATATCATCCTGCTTTGCAAGCCATGCCGGGATATCTTCAAGCATTCTCTTATCTATTCTCATTTATGATCAGTCTCCCCTAACCAATGCTTCTTATTAAACTTTCGCCATCCTTTTCTTGATCTCATATCCAAAAAATTCCCACCAGCCTTTATAATTTCCATATCCTCTATCTGTGGCAAAGACTCTTTTTCCGTCCTAGATTAGCGCAGCTACTACATTTATGTTCTTTCTGGAAGTCTCAATAAATGCCTCTTTTCCCCAAATAATCACTCATTCAATTATATTAAAAAAAATACTTCCGTGCTATATGAGTCACGGAAGTATCATCTATGGTAAATCCCCTTTTTATAAGCGGGTTGATGTAGGGAGGAAGGCCATCAACAATTTGGGATGACCTTTGTGTGTTATGAAAGTTTCTATGAAAAAGTGTTGTGTGGGGTTCAAGAAGTTTTGTTCTTCTTGATGTATTCATGATATGATCCGAACCTAAAAACAGCCTTAAATGAATTTGAACAAAATGTGATTTCTGAGGGTCCGCCAAACCGGGTCCGCCAAAAGTCCGCCAAAATTTCACGGAATTTCACGGAATTTCAATAATTTAATACCACGTTTAGAATTATTTCAATGCTCTCATGGTACAATAGAAGCACTCCATGTAGGAACGAGAGTTTCCTGCATATCATAAGAAAACGGGAGCGTCCTTGTCTGGATGGCTCCCGTTCGACTATAGTTATGTCGTTACGAATAATCTTAAATGGCATATCTTTCCCCATTATATGAAGCAGATTTGAAATATTATCCTGTAAGAACACTCCCTCATAACTATTTTGTCAGGTTATAACTCAGTATACTTTTTACTGCTTCCATAGCTTTTATCAACAGGATACTTAAGCTCATTCTTGCGAATCTTTTCAATGATAGCGTCTTCAATGCTGATCCCTAGCTTGTCAGCCAACTGGATGCAGTAATTCATCACATCTGCCAGCTCTTCCTTTACATCCTGTTCATCATATTCAGGCGACCACTGAAAACACTCAAGTAGTTCGCCGGCCTCTATAGCTATGCTTTTTGCCAGATTATCCGGTGTATGAAACTGATCCCAGTTTCTGTCCTCGGTAAACTTTTTTACTTCCCTTTTAACTTCCTCAAACTCCATCTTTATGCCTCTTTTAAATTGCCTTAATTGATTTCAGATCATTTGCTGTGAATATATTTATGTAATTCTCAAGATGATTTCTAAGTGCCTTATCGCAAACATACACATATGTACCCTTAATTCCGCGGGAAAGAAGAACATAGTAAATGTTCTTTACATATCTCTCCAACTCATCGTCAGATGCCTGGATTTTTCCATACTTATCTTTATATGATTCTTTGTCCACATATATTCTGTTATGGGTCTCATCATACTTTATATCTTCCGCCAATATGACAAATCCATAATTAAGGTCATAACCTTGTATTGAATGTATGCAACCAACCTCATTTACAGCCTGATCAGTGTGAACCCAATTTTCCAACTTTGAATTCCAACGAAGGTTATGCCCTTCGATCTCAAAGTCAGTTATCGTTCCGGTAGTATCTCCTTTGCTCTTCCAATCCCAAGCATAGCCGGCAACCATCCTGGTCAGGCCTTCTTTCTTTTCTTTGAATCTATAGAGTTCATCAAAAGTTGAAAAATCATCTACTAGCCTTATTTCATAGTTACTATCGCTTACCTTGTGATCAAGCTTGTCATATAAGAGCGAGAAAACATCTCCCAAGTAGCCTACTCCACCCTTGCATCTCATTTGCGAAAGAAGATTGTAATAGGCCATCATTCTGGTGCTGAAGGAATCGTTCTGAATGATCTGTGCTACATTCAATCCTGCAGGGAATACTATCTGGTCCTTGTCAAAAAAGAAAATTGAGCATCGGGACTGTTTCAATATCCAATCAACCTGAGTAGACGATATGGGCAGACCTATTTTCTGGCAAGCGTCATCATAGGTATCATATCGTGACAAATTCTTTCTCTGCTTAAGCCTATGA
>JAFPVA010000294.1 GCA_017413105.1 Butyrivibrio sp.
CAGACTGTCCGAAAACCTTGATTTTATGAGCTTTTTCAGCCATTTTTTGCATTAAAAAATCAGGTTCATCGGATAAAATCTGATATCCTTTGCCTGACCTTGAAAACTGAATAAAACACACTCCGTATTAGGCTGTTTTTCTTCCTACTCTTTCCATCAGCTCATCGAATGTGAACATATTTTCCGCTCTCGACATGTTATATCCTATGCCCATAAGCGCAAATTCACCATCTACTTTCCACATATTTCTTAATAGAAAGTAGTCTGATCCCTGCCATCTTTTTATTGTTCCAAACGGATGCTCTGATGTGCACTTCCGCTTGTCCATCTTCTCCCGGTTCGGTCTTAGCTTGAACCTTACCACCATCTTTTTCTTGAAGCGGAAGCCGGGTTCATTCTTTCTCTTTTTGTCCTTACCATCACCATCCGGCTTCGGACCATCCGGAGGTGTAGGTTCGTTATCTTCCCACCACTTTGCTTTCTTCTCCAAGCAATCCTTACTGAAGTCCACTTCTTTCCATGGATATTTTTTGCTTGTGACGCATTTGCTCTTGTAGGGACACTCCTTACATAGTTTCTTATTACAGTATCTTATGTTTCCCTTGGGCTTTATGCTTTTTTGATACAGTGTCGCTCCACTCGGACAGTAAACACAATTCGCCTCTGCATTTCTCACAAAATATCCTTCTTTTGCTCTTACCTTCATATCTTCTTCCGAACGGTTAGGATCCTGTGGATCTGCCTTCTTGACTTCTTCGGGCTTGTATCTTTTTTCTACAACCTTCATATCTTCGATACTGTCTTTGTAAGCATCAGGTATGATTCCTGCATGCAGGCACTTCATCAGCTCGGCCGCATCTGTACTGGTTGCATCACATTCACTTTCCTGATAGTCTATCTCGAGCTCATAAGTATCCTTACCATCGTCAGTAATGACATTCGGTATGATGCCTTTTTCAAGACATTCGATGTAATCCTCATCCTTATGATAACCTTTGTCTGCAATCACATTTATGATCTCATCAGGATGCTCACTCTTTATGTGATCTACGGTAGGTGCCAGCTGTCCATGATCTGTACATGCATTCGTCATGTTATAGTCAAGCATCAAATGTGTCTCGGTATCGACAGCTGTCTGTACATTATAAGCGGTATCCATACCGTTTTTCATCTTCATAAGCTTGCAGTCCGCATCGGTAAGAGACAGTTGTGTCAGACCCTCTTTTTCCATCAGCTCTTTATAGCCTTTATACTTTTCCAAGCGTTCCTGTGTTATCGCCAGCTTCTGCTCAAGTTCCTCCTTTGTGAACTCGCCTTCAATGACATCTTCATTTGAATCCGCCATCTCAATGAGCCTTAGATATTCCTCAGTATGATCCTCCAGCCATTCCATACGCTCTTCAAGCTTTTGGATTGTGAAGTTTCGATCCTTGGAATTCCATGCCTTAAACTTGCTTCCATCAATAGACACTTCCCCCGTTTCAAGATCTATGGTTACTCTACGAGTGAATTCATGGTACAGATTCTTCAGGCTCTTTATATTATCTTTCCGAAAATCTGAAATGACCCGGAAATCAGGTTCAAGCCCTTCCATCAGCCACCTTGCTTCAATGTTTATCCGACAAGCATTCTGCAGCTTCCGTGAAGACCTTATCTTATTTCGATAACCATAGAGATATAACTTGATCATATTGCTCGGCGGAAACGAGGGTCTGCCTTCTATTGCAGGATCCATGTTGCTAAATCCCATTTCAGCAAGATCTACATTGTCAATGAAGTGCTTTATAATCCGTGCATTGCTATCTGCCGGCACAAGACTGTCAAATGTAGTCATCATAACCTGGTTCACATCTATTGGAGCTTTTATATATGGCATACGAAATACCTCCAGAAGGGCTTTCAAAAGATATCTTTATTGTACCAAATATGGTGGCAAAAATCCTGATTATCAGCTATATTTAGTGTATTTTATTCAGTTTTCAAGGTGCTATTTTCTATATGTAAATCATTCGCTGTTATCACGAATGTATCTACCTTTTTTATTCTATGACAAGGTTAGTTTTCGGACAGTCTCCCCCTCAGACTGTCCGAAAACCTTGATTTTATGAGCTTTTTCAGCCATTTTTTGCATTAAAAAATCAGGTTCATCGGATAAAATCTGATATCCTTTGCCTGACCTTGAAAACTGAATAAAACACACTCCGTATTAGGCTGTTTTTC
>JAFPVA010000295.1 GCA_017413105.1 Butyrivibrio sp.
GTTAGTGTGTTCCCCACATCCAGCTTCCTTCAGATTCCGCCTCACGACGGACACCCTTGCCTTCGGCTATATCCTTCCCACTACCGGGCGGATTCGGGACTTTAACCCGTTAGAAACGTGCGCCGCTAGGCGCACATTTAAAGCACTCCATCCTGCATTTTACAGGATGGAGTGTTTTAGTTTGTCATTCTTTAGCCTTTGTTAAAAAGAGCTTCCAACTCATCTTTATGTTCTTCAAGAACCTTCAGTACCCATTTACTCCAGTGTCTTGCATCAGTTTCAGAATCGCCAAAGACATAATCTTCCTGCCCATAATCTATAACATCAAATCCAGGAGTTGATTTACTTGCTCCATTTGTTCTGTAGCCTACTGCATCAGCAAGTGTAAATGAAACATTTGTTGTATCGTCATAGTTTACCCAGCTACTGATATCAGTTCCTGTAGCTTCTGTTGCATCTCCGTTAGTTGTCTGCTTTTCTGCTGCCTGTTTTGTGATCTTTACAGCTCCGTCAACGTATTCGCCATACATTGTATCAACAGTAAGGGCAAGCGATTCGCCGAGTACTTCAGATGGAACATGTCCACCATCCCACTGCCACTCAATAGTTGCATCCACTCCTGATGAAAGGAATGCAAGCTGCAGATTAAGTGAGTTAAACATTGATATGTCACCTTCAGCTGCTCCGCAGACCATTCTTATCCAGGTAGGATCTGAGCCATCTGTGTCTCCAATATAATTGAGCGGATTATAAAGCTCCACTATAACATTTCCATACTTGTCGCCGGAATATACTTCCTCAACATCACTCTGATAAGCTGCAAGCATTTCCTCGTATGTTGCATAGTTGGAGGAATCAGTTGTGCTGCCCGCTGACTGGGTTGTTCCTTCATCAGGAGTTCCTACATCCATTGTGTCTCCTGCTGAGTTAGCAGCAACATCAGAATTGGCAAAGCTTCTGTCTTCTGTACCACTTTCTGCATCTGCAGTCTCTCCATCTGCTGGTGCTCCGTTCATATCACCGCCAGGCGCGCCGGCTCCATTTGGCATGCCTTCTCCACCGGGACCTCCAGCCATGTCACCAGGGCCGCCAGCCATATTACCGGGTGCTCCACCAGGGCCACCCATTCCGCCCTTTGAGGAAGTGCTCTTAGCATATCTGCCTTCGATGAACGCCTTTGCCTTATCTTCGGAAGTCATAGCTGCAACTTCTTCATCAGAAAGGGCATTTCCGTCACTGTCAAACCATGTCCAGTCTTCAGCGTAATCAAGGTTATCCAGGTACCACTGAAGGTTAGATTCAAACTCAGCAAGATAGAAATCTACATAAGTACCGCCATATCCGTTGGTATCAGCATATTTCTGCTCGTCATATTCAATGCTGAGAGCAATAGTATCATCTGTATCGCCATCTCCATTGATATCAAGCGCTACATCACTTTCATTTACTGACAGATTCTGGCCATTGATATATTCCATGTATTCTTCTGAAAGATATTTTGCCATCTGCTCCTGGAATGAAGTATTAAAGTCATAGTCCACATCCATGTAATATTCAAATGCCATGGCCATATCTGCTTCATAAAGTGAAGTGATCGGCGAATATGCTACAGCACCCCATGCTCCGTCAGAAAGATCATAGGTTGTTCCATCTATCGTTACTGTTGTGTCATATGTTCCATCTTCATTTACATATACACCCACAGCGCCAACAGCTACCTGGTAGTCATAAAAATCTGAACTGTCAGAAGTTGCGGCAAACATTGTAGCATGCGCTCCACCGCCGCTTCCTCCTGTAGATACCCAGTACTGTGTACTTCCCGGAAGATTTCCAAGAAGAATATTATATCTTACAAATCTGGCTGCTGCTTTCTGATCCACAAGGCATGATGGTGCATCACCTGTGTAATACTCTTCACCATTTTCATCTGTGGCTGTATCATTTTTTCCTCTGTTACCGCAGGAAACATTTATGTAGCCCTCTGAAGCATAACTTGTAGCAGCTGTGGTATTAGTTGAAGAGCTATAACCTGCTGCACCTGTATTCAAAATAACCGGAGCTGTAGAAGCTGTATAAACCTGTCCATTAGAGCTTGTTACCTGTGCTTCGTAATCAATTACCAGCTGTCCGTGAACAGCATCAGTATAGTTTTGTGAAGTAATATCTGCAGCTCCATCGCCATCTGTATCGATTCCCTTGATATATGCTCCGGGAACACAAACTGAAACGCCTTCTTCGTCTTCAATTTCCGCATTGGCAACTGCAGTTACAATACTCATTACCCAGGCATCTGCATCAGCATCATAAGTCCAGGTGACTTCTTCATTATTTGCCAGATCAAGAGCTGCCTCTATCTGCTCTCTCTCTTCCTGTGAAGTAGCCTGCAATGTAGAAACCTTTGTTTCACTCTCTGGCTCCTTAGTATCAGCAGTACTTTCTGCTTGGGATTCCTCTGATTCTGAGCTTGTCGCAATTTCACTGGTAGTAGCTTCACTGGTAGTTGAAGTAGTTGTATCAGTACTGCCACAGCCTACCACCTGTGCTGCAACAGCTGCTGTTGCAATAAGTGCAAGAATTTTCTTTCTATTCATTTTGACCTCCATATGTTTTCATCTGATGGTCATATGATAGATAATAAAGCTTTAAGAAAGCTTGAAGGATTTTTAAAAAAAGTATTATCTGGCAATTGGTATCCTGACAACAAAAGCTGTTATCCCATCCCTGCACTCAACTTCTATACTGCCATTATGGTTCATTACTATGGCCTTTGCTATTGCAAGACCAAGTCCGTAATGACCATTCAAATTCCGCGAACTGTCTGTTCTGTAAAAGCGTTCAAATATCCTTTCTCTGTCCTCTTTAGGGATTTCTTTTCCGGGATTGGAAACTTTAAAAACAGCATTTTTTTCATTTCGAGAAAGGCTGATCACTACATTTTTCTCTTTTGCCTCAGAAATCTCAGCATGAGATATAGCGTTATCGATAAGAGTAGAAATCAGCTTTCCGAGTTCGCCTGCATCTCCCATTACATGGATATCCATAGCTATATCACTTTCGATCAAAAGACCTTTCTCAAAAGCAACAGAATCAAAAGGAAGCATCCCGCCTGTTACAAGCTTAGACAAGTCCACATCTTCTCTGACTATACTTACATTTTCCGTTCTTGAAAGGTCAAGCAGTTCCTTTACAAGCTCTTTCATCCTCTTATTTTCAAATATTATATTGTCAAGCCATCTGTTTTTCCCTATTTCACGTTCTAATAGCTCTGCATTGGCACTTACTGTTGATATTGGAGTCTTTAGTTCATGACCTGCATCAGAAATAAAAAGCTTTTGTTTCTGATACATTTCGTCAATAGGCTGCATTATCTTGTCTGCAACTTTTAATGAAACAAAAAACAAAATGACAAGCGCTATAAAGCCAAAAATAATAGTATTTAAGATAAGTGCTTTCATACTGCTGGTGATAAGGGAATTATCCATCATAACTACATAGGTGTTTCCTTCAGTTTCCGTAACGCAGTAAATAAGTCTTCCTATAACACCACTTGTCTTTTTTGCGTCTATAAGAGATTTTGCAAGTGCCGTAAAGTCTTCATCACTCATAACAGGTTTTACGTCATTCATGATATCTATTACTTCACCGTCCTGCGAAAAACCAACAAGGTACATAACTGAAGAGTTTTCAATCATTCTCATCTCAGGTACCTTTCCATTATCCTCAGGAATACCCTTGGGACCATTCCCCTTAATGTAGTCACTGGTAAATACTTTAAGAATATTCTGACTGTTCCTATAGACAGCACTGTAAGTAGTAAAGTAAATGATTATCAGCGTGCCAAGCAGAATAAGACCTAAAGCCCCCATGATTGTCACTATTATCTTATTTCTTGATGACTTCAAAAGTTTACTCATGTTTTGTCTTATCATGACGTCTCCTTTTGGCGAAGTTCATAGCCTAGTCCTCTTACTGCCTTTATCTCCATTTTTGAATCAAGATACTGGATCTTTTTTCTGGTAAAAGAAATATATACTTCCACGTTATTGTACTCTGCCTCATTTTCATATCCCCAGATTTTTACTGCAAGCTGCTCTTTACTTATGATATTGCCCGCATTGGTCATAAATATCTCAATGATATGAAGCTCTTTTTCTGAGAGTCTGACATCCATTCCATTTTCAGTATTAATGAGCATGGATTTTCCCTGATCAAGTTTAAGGTCTCCGGCAGATAGCTTTCCTGTATCATCCGTGCTCTGTATATTGTTTCTTCTGAGCATAGCGCGTATTCTGGCCAGAAGCTCTTTTGTCTCAAAGGGCTTTGTAAGATAATCATCCGCACCACTGTCAAGCCCTTCTACCTTATCATCTGTATCAGCCTTTGCAGTAAGCATGAGCACCGGCGTCTGTATACCTTCTTTTCTGATGTTTCTGGCAATTTCAAAACCATTCATACCGGGAAGCATCACATCAAGTATTATCAGGTCATAGATATTGCTCCTGGCAGCCTCTAACCCGCCAACCCCATCATAATACGCATCGACATCATACTTCTCCTGTCTCAAAATAGTGCAAACAGCTTCAGACATTCTTTTTTCATCTTCAACAATTAAAAGCTTCATCCAGTATCTCCTTATAAATCTGCTATAAGGATATTATACTAAATGAAGCTTTAAAAAAGATTGAATTTTGTTAAGTTTAATCAGCCAAGTCCCACATCGAGAGCCATCATAATGATGAATCCAAGGGCAAAAGAAATGGTTCCAATATTTGAGTGTTTCCCTTCTGCCATCTCCGGTATGAGTTCTTCTACTACAACGTAGATCATGGCTCCTGCCGCAAAGCTTAAGAAATATGGCATTAATGGCACAAACAATCCAGCTGCCAAAACAACTAAAAGTGCTCCGATAGGCTCAACTATTCCCGATAATACACCATACAAAAATGTCTTGCCTTTGGATTCACCCTCGGCAAGCAGTGGCATCGACACAATTGCGCCCTCAGGGAAGTTCTGAATAGCAATACCTATGGCAAGGGACAAGGCTCCTAAAAAGCTTGTTGTCTGACTTCCATAGAGCCAACCTGCACATACTACACCGACAGCCATTCCCTCAGGAATATTGTGAAGAGTTACAGCAAGTACAAGCTTTGTGGTCCTCTTAAGCCCCGACTTTACACCCTCTTCACTGTTATCCATATGCATATGAGGTACAAGTACATCCAGACACAAGAGGAAAAGCATTCCAACTGCAAATCCTATAGATGCAGGTAAAAAGCCAAGCTTTCCAAGATTTTGTGACTGATCTATCGCAGGAATGAGCAGGCTGAAAAACGAAGCTGAAACCATGACTCCTGCAGCAAATCCGGTAAATGCCTTCTGAAGATTCTCACCAATGGAATTCTTGAAAAAGAAAACACAGGCTGCCCCTAAACTTGTTCCTAAAAACGGAATAACTATAATTGGCCACATATAAACAATCCTCCTGATTATAATTCCATTTTATCAGAGCATAAGGAAGTTTTTAAGCATTTTCTTCCCTTCAGGTGTCAGAATAGATTCAGGATGAAACTGAAGTCCATAAACAGCTTTTGACACATGGCTTACTGCCATGATCTCCCCTTCAACAGTTTTGGCAATGACCTTTAGATCATCCGGCAATGTCTTTTCATTTGCAGCAAGAGAATGATATCTGGCTACATTAGTCTTTTCATCACATCCTGCAAATATAGGGGATGTGACATCAAGCTCTGTGAGCGATTGCTTCCCATGCATGAGCCTGTTTGCATAAGTAATCTCAGCACCAAAGGCTGCGCAGATGGCTTGATGTCCGAGACATACGCCAAGAATAGGGAATTCACCTGAAAGCTCTTTTACCACATCTATTATCACTCCGGCATTCTCTGGTCTTCCAGGTCCCGGTGAAAGAATGATGTGACTTGGCTTCATGGCTCTTATCTCTTCAATTGTCTTTTCATCATTTCGGATAACTTTAATATCCGGATTTATCTCACCAACATACTGATACAGGTTGTAAGAAAAGCTGTCGTAATTATCAATCAGTAAGATCATAGTTCTTCCTCCTGCGCCAGGTTAAGGGCTGAAAGACAGGCCTTTGCCTTGTTAAGGCACTCCTCATATTCATTCTCGGGAACTGAATCTGCCACTATCCCTGCTCCGCTCCTTACAAAAACCTTGCCGTTTTTCTTATAAAGAATCCTGATAGCAATGCAGGTATCCATATTCCCTGTAAAGTCGATATAACCGATTGCGCCGCCATATATGCCTCTTTTATTGTTCTCAAGTTCTCCTATAAGCTGGCAAGCCCTGATCTTGGGTGCGCCGGACAATGTCCCCGCAGGAAGTACTGATTCTATGGCATTTAGCGCATCCTTATCATCTCTTATAATTCCCTTAACTGTTGAGCCAATATGCATAACATGGGAAAATCTCACAACTTCTCTGAGCTTTTCAACTTCAACAGTTCCGAATTTACTGATCTTTCCTATATCATTGCGGCCAAGATCCACAAGCATATTGTGCTCTGCGAGCTCTTTTTCATCTGCAATAAGCTCTTTTTCAAGCTCTATATCCTCATTTTCTGTGGCGCCTCTTTTCCTGGTTCCAGCCAGAGGGAATGTATGAAGGACGCCGTCCTCAAGCTTTACCAGTGTCTCAGGAGAAGCCCCTGCCACCTCTATATCCGTTCCGGAAAAATAGAACATGTAAGGTGATGGATTAACAGTCCTAAGCACTCTGTAGGTATCAAGAAGGCTTCCTTCAAACGGAGCGGAAAGCCTGTTTGAAAGAACTATCTGGAAAATATCGCCCTCCCTGATGTAGCCCTTTGCCTTTTCAACCATGTTGCAGTACTCATCTTTTGTAAAAAGAGCTGTCACATTTCCCATAAGTTCACCGGCTTTTTCCTCTTTTGCCTTGCCGCATTTAATGAGCCTTACAAGGTTTTCAATGGAAGCTACAGCGCTATTGTAGCCCTCTTCCTCATCCTTCAGGAACATGTTTACTATTACTATAATTTTTTGCTTAACATGATCAAAAGCAATTACCTTATCAAATAGCATAAGATCTGCATCAAAAAATCCTTCTGAATCCTCAACATTTACCTTGGTCTCCGGCTCGCTGTACTTTAAATAATCATAGGCAAAATATCCCACAAGGCCGCCGGTAAATGAAGGAAGTCTTTCAAGCCTTGGACTTTTGTAATCATCTAATATCTGCCTTATATAATCTGATGGATTATCGCTTTTTATAGCAAGGCTTCCTACCTTGATCTCGCCGTCCATACAAGTGATGGAAAGCTTTGGTTCATAGCCAAGGAATGTATATCTTCCCCATTTCATATCTGCACTTGCAGACTCAAGCATGTAGCAATGCTTTGATACATTTTTTAGTCTCTTTAGAGTCTCTATTGGTGTCGTGAAATCAGAAAGAATCTCGGTGCTGATCGGAACAACCTTATACTTTCCTTCCTTCGCGATTTCCTTTACCTGTTCATAGCTTGGAAATATCTTCATGTCGTCTTCTCCATATGTATGTTTTCTCTACACAGCTTCCTTCATTTTCCTTACATACTCTCCAACAACCTTGGGCGCATCTTTTCCATGCTCTTTAATGAGCTTGATAATTGCGGAACCTACAATGGCACCATCCGAAACAGATGCCATTTTGGCAGCCTGCTCAGGAGTTGATATTCCAAAGCCTATAGCGCATGGAACGTCAGTGTTGTCCCTGATGACTTTAACTATTGACGCAAGGTCAGTTGTTATCTCTGTTCTTGTTCCTGTTACTCCGAGGCTTGATACAAGGTAAATATAGCCCTTTGCCTCTTTTGCGATCATGGATATCCTATCTGCAGATGTAGGAGCAATAAGGGAAACAAGATCAACATCATATTTATCACACAAGTCTATAAACTCGCCCTTTTCCTCATAAGGAATATCCGGAAGAACAAGACCGTCAATCCCTACTTCCCTGCATTTTGATATGAATTTTTCAGCCCCATAGGAATAGACTACATTGGCATAGGTCATGAAAGTCATAGGCACGCTTACCTTTTCTCTTACCTCTTTTACCATGTCGAATATCTTGTCTGTAGTAGTTCCTGCTAAAAGAGCTCTCACATTAGCCTCCTGGATTACAGGCCCCTCTGCTGTTGGATCTGAAAAAGGAATTCCAAGCTCAATAAGGTCAGCGCCTGCCTTTACCATTTCATATATGCAGGCCTTTGTGGTCTCAAGATCAGGATCTCCACAGGTTATAAATGGAATAAATGCCTTTCCGTTTTCAAAAGCTTTTTTTATGTTACTCATTGATATCCTCCCCTCTGTAGCGGGCGATTGCTGCGCAGTCCTTATCGCCTCTTCCTGAAATTGTTATCACTATTATCTTGTCCTTTGAAAGTTCTTTCGCCAGCTTCATTCCGTATGCTACAGCGTGTGAAGATTCGATGGCCGGAATGATGCCTTCCGTTTTTGACATGTATTCAAAAGCATTAACTGCTTCATCGTCTGTAACTGGCACATACTCTGCTCTTCCTATATCATGAAGGTAAGCATGCTCAGGGCCAACTCCCGGATAATCAAGTCCTGCAGAGATAGAATAAACAGGAGCTATCTGCCCATATTCGTCCTGGCAGAAATATGACTTCATTCCGTGGAAAATGCCTTCTCTTCCTGTAGCTATGGTAGCTGCAGTTTCAAAAGTATCAATTCCTCTTCCGGCAGCCTCACAGCCGATAAGCCTTACTTCCTTATCCTCTATGAAATTGTAAAAAGATCCTATAGCATTTGAGCCGCCTCCGACACAGGCTACAACAGCATCCGGAAGTCTTCCCTCCTTTTCAAGCATCTGCTCCTTTATCTCTTTTGAAATAACTGCCTGGAAATCTCTTACAATAGTTGGGAAAGGATGTGGTCCCATAACTGAGCCAAGACAGTAATGTGTATCATCAATGCGCCTTGTCCACTCTCTCATTGCCTCAGAAACCGCATCTTTCAGGGTTGCTGTTCCTGATGTAACAGGCACCACCTCTGCTCCTAAGAGCTTCATTTTGTAAACGTTGAGAGCCTGCCTCTTAGTGTCCTCTTCTCCCATGAACACTACACATTCCATCCCCATAAGAGCTGCGGCTGTGGCAGTTGCAACGCCGTGCTGACCTGCGCCTGTTTCTGCGATAAGTCTTGTCTTACCCATCTTTTTGGCAAGAAGTGCCTGACCTAAAACATTGTTGATCTTATGGGCACCGGTATGATTTAAATCTTCTCTCTTTAGATAGATTTTTGCTCCGCCCAGGTCCTTTGTCATTTTCTCAGCATAGTAAAGCCTTGAAGGGCGGCCTGCGTACTCATTTAAGAGCTCTGTCAATTCCCTGTTAAACTCAGGATCGTCCTTAAATCTGTTATATGCATTTTCAAGTTCAATTACCGCATTCATCAAAGTTTCAGGAATATACTGACCTCCGTGAACTCCAAATCTTCCCTTTGTATTTTCCATTGTCTACTCCTTAAATCTCTTTTCACAGCTGCGCTGCAAGTCTTACATTTGCTACAAAGCTCCCCATTTTGGAAGCATCCTTATGTCCGTCCGTCTCTATCCCGGAGCTCACATCAACGCCGAAAGGATTTATCCTATGCACCACTTCTTTGACGTTTTCAGGAAAAAGACCTCCCGCCAAAAAGAATGGTCTGTTAACATTTTTAAGAAGCTCCCAGTTAAAGTTCTTCCCTTCTCCGAGGCCTGCATCTAAAAGTACATAGTCCGCTATGCTTTCATTTGCAAGCTGGATATCCTCTTCGTTTCTTACAATAAACGCCTTGATTATTGGCTTATCTGTATGAAGCCTCAAATGTCTTATATAGCTCTCATTTTCATGACCATGAAGCTGTATCACATCTATGATCTTTTCATTAATAAGCCTTATTACTTCATCAGGATCCTCATCCACAAAAACTCCAACTGCCTTTATATCTTTGTTTAGATCATCTTTAAGTTTTCTTGCTGTTTCCGGATCAACATAGCGCTTACTCTTTTCCCAGAACACAAACCCGATATAATCAGGCTTAAATATGTTTGCAGAAGTAATATCTTCCTTCTTTTTAAGTCCGCAAAGTTTAATCTTAGTCATTTTTTTTCTCTCTTCAGGCTCCTTTAAGTATCGCCAAAGCCTTGCTTTTATCCTCTGCCCTCATAAGCGTTTCACCTACAAGGACTGCATCCGTCCCTATTTCATTTAGCGCTTTTATGTCTTCATTTGACTTAATACCGCTTTCTGAAACAAAGACCAGATCTTTGGGAACCATATCCCTTAGCCTTTTTCCAAGGCTTATATCAACACTGAAGTCCTTCAGATTTCTGTTATTCACACCAATGATCCGGGCGCCTGCCTTAAGGGCTGTCTCAATTTCTTTTTCGTCGTGGCACTCAACGATTGCTGAAATGCCAAGCTCATCACAGATATTTAAGTACTCTTTTATCCGGCTCTCTGAAAGTATCGATACTATCAAAAGAACTGCTGATGCCCCTAAAA
>JAFPVA010000296.1 GCA_017413105.1 Butyrivibrio sp.
CTTCTTTAGCGTCATCTTCATCGCTGTTGATTTTGGAGTCAAGCTCTTTTACAACATTTATGGACATCAGAACAACAGCTACTGTAGTTACTATGTCCGCTACAGGAGCTGATAAAAGAGCTCCTTCAACGCCAAAGAACACAGGAAGAAAAATGGCAAGCGGAACACTTAATACAAAGTCCCTGAGTAATGATAGTCCCATAGACATTACTGGCTTTCCAAGAGACTGAAGGAAAACACTGGTAGCCTTCTGAATACATGTCAGAATGATCATTGAAAGGAAAATCCTGAATGAAAGAACCGCAAATTCATTATAAAGACCATCCTCACTTCCAAATATTGATGTGATCTGAAGAGGGAACAGTTCAAATAATACCATTGAAGCAAGGCCAACAATTGCTTCTGCCTTGATGATTGTTGTAAACAGTTCTTTTACTCTTCTGTATTCTCCTGCGCCATAGTTATATCCCACGATAGGCTGTGATCCTGCCGCAATTCCAATACATACTGATACTACAATCTGGAATACCTTCATAACAATTCCCACTACAGTTAGAGGGATATCCGCGCCGTACTTGCTCATTGCGCCATATTTTACAAGGACATTATTCATTACACCCATGATAACTACGATAGAGAGCTGAGTTAAAAAGCTGCTTATTCCAAGCGGAACAAAACTGCCTATCACGTGCATATCAGGAACCATATTCTTCCATGTGAGTTTAAATGTCTTGGCTCTGAAAAGAATATAAGCAATTCCGCAGATTGCTGTAACAATCTGACCAGCTATGGTCGCGATAGCTGCTCCCTTCATGCCCATATGAAGTCCAAAGATAGCTATTGGGTCAAGGATCACATTAATAATACAGCCTACAAGTGTAGTAATCATGGCGAACTTTGGGCTTCCATCAGCTCTTATGATGGAGTTCAGGCCGTTCCCCACGACAAAGAAGGGGATTCCAAGAATGATGTAGTCAAAGTACTCATTTGCATACGGAAGATTGTTCTCAGTAGCTCCAAATGCCATAAGGATCTGTGACTTAAACACAGCAAAAAGAACTGCCATGATAAATCCTAATGCCACAAGAAGCAGTACAACATTGCCCATGCTCTTATTTCCGGATTTCACATCTTTTTTACCTTGACAAAGACTAAGATATGCAGCAGCACCATCCCCAAGCATCAGCGCAATCGCAAGCGATATAATCGTGATTGGGAAAACAACATTTGTTGCACCATTTCCAAGATATCCCACACCTCTTCCGATGAAAATCTGGTCCACTATGTTATAAAGTGACGATACCAGCAGCGACATGATGCATGGAATTGAAAACTTTAGAAGAAGCTTCCCAATCCTCTCTTCTGCCAAGTAGTTGTTTGTGTTTTGATTCATTTTTGCCTCCTTAAATCCGTAAAAAAAGAACACGGTAAGCGAGTCTTCACTTACACGTGTTCGGTTACAACCCAGTATTCATAAATCGCCTGCCCACCGGGCGGCATTCAATTACTCGATTATGATACAGATTTTTTTGAGCTCACGTAATAGTCAGATTTGACAAAAAAAATAGCTTTTTTGAAAATTCCATGCGCCAATAAGTAATAATATATTAAAACTTCCAAGGCAGATTTAATTCCAATAGAACTAAGTCGCTGCGCGACGGCCTGTCAAGGCTGTGGCGCAGCGTTTTCTTTACTCAAAAAGCAGTAGATAGTGACACCTTGATGATGTATGTTTAAGTTACCACACAAAAACC
>JAFPVA010000297.1 GCA_017413105.1 Butyrivibrio sp.
ATATTTCCTTTACTATGATAAGAGCGTTATAACAGATCCTTCTTCTCTTGAGAAGATCGTTGCAGATTGCGAAGCAGCAGGAAAGAACTTCTACTTCGAGATCAACTCAGGTTGGTATCAGACAGCATTCTTCTTTGGAACAGGTGCAGAGCTTACTTATGACACAGATGATGCAGGTAACTTCACAAAGTGCAATTCAACATATGCAAGTGATGCTGGTGTAGTTGCTCTTAAAGAGATCATTGAACTTGCTCAGTCAAAGTCATTCCAGAATGGCTCATCAGTTTCTAACGCAACAAACTGCGCAGCAATCGTTGATGGAACATGGGATTCAGAAGCAGCTAAGGCTATGTTTGGTGACAACTATGCATGTGCTAAGCTTCCTTCATTCGAAGGTTCTGATGGAAAGACATATCAGATGAGCGGCTTCGGTGGATTCAAGCTTCTTGGTGTTAAGCCTCAGGAAGATGAGCTTAAGCTTGCTGTATGTGATGCTCTTGCTGCATACCTTTCAAGCGAGGAAGTTCAGCTTGCAAGATTCGAAGCAGTAGGTTGGGGCCCTTCAAACTTAAATGCACAGCAGTCAGATGCTGTTAAGGCTGACGAAGCACTTTCAGCTCTTGCTGATCAGCTTCAGTACACAATTCCTCAGGGTCAGTATCCTGGTGATTATTGGTCACTTGCTACATCACTTGGTGATTCTGTAATTTCTGGTGAGATTGCAGCAGATGCAAGCGATGAGGATATTTTAAAGGCTCTTACAGATTTCCAGACAACTTGCGAAAGCTATGCAAAATAATTAGCTGAAAATTGCATTAAAGCTATGATTTCAAGGCTCGGAATACCTATTATTCCGAGCCTATATTTTCAGTAGAGCACTTATTGTTAAGAAGGGAGGTCCAGGCATGGCAGGAAGTACTGGAAAAAAGAAAACTAAAAACGTTGGCTCTGGTCTTGAATCTGTTAAGCAGGTATTTAAGAATATTGGGGTGACATTTGTTGAGGGGGATTTTAAGACCAAATTATCATATTTGATCTTTGGTTTTGGTCCGATGCTTAGGGGGCAAATTCTTATAGGAGCAGTACTTCTTTTACTGGAAGTTCTATTTTTCTGGTACATGACCGGATTTGGATGGCAGTACCTCTCTAAAATTTCAACTCTTGGAACAGTGGCAACTCAGAAAGTAGGAAGAAAGACTGTTTACGGTGATAACAGCTTCCTTATCCTTTTGTTCGGTGTACTGAGTGCATTCGCAGTGATCGCATTTTTTGTAGTGTGGTATCTGAACATCAGGGAGAACAGAAAAGAAGAGCTGCTGCTTAAGGCAGGAAAAAAACTTCCTTCAAACAAGGAGACATTCTTATCTCTTTTTGATAAAAACTTTGATAAGACACTTCTTTTATTACCTGTTACAGGAATATTTTTATTCACGGTTTTACCTATCGTTTTCATGATCTGTGTCGCTTTTACAAATTACGATGCAAATCATCAGGCACCATCCAATCTTTTTACATGGGTTGGACTTGAAAACTTTAAAAACCTTGTTTCATTCGGAACAGAGGGCTTTGGCCCCACTTTTTTACAGGTTCTTCTGTGGACACTTGTGTGGGCTTTTCTTGCTACATTTATAGACTATTTCCTTGGTCTTGGAGTAGCAATTCTTATCAATAAAAAGGGAGTCAGATTTAAAAAACTTTGGAGAACCATCCTGGTTATGACAATTGCGGTTCCTCAGTTCGTATCACTCCTTTATATCATGAAAATGTTCGCTAATGACGGACTTATCAATGGATACCTTATAAAGTGGGGCATCATTAAAACAGCTATTCCTTTCTGGACTGATCCCTTACTTGCCAAGATAACGATCATTGTTGTCAATATCTGGATTGGTATCCCATATCTTATGCTGATTGCAACAGGACTGCTCATGAACATTCCTGAGGACCTTTACGAAAGTGCCAGAATTGATGGCGCAAACGGATGGCAGATGTTTAAGAGCATCACCCTTCCATATATGTTATTTGTGACAGGACCATTTATCCTGACTCAGTTTACCGGAAACCTCAATAACTTTAATGTTATTTACCTTCTGACTCAGGGTAAACCTCAGTCAATGAATCTTGCCGGCAATGCCGGAAACACAGACCTTTTGGTAACGTGGCTTTACAAGATGACTGTAAATGACACTAACTACAAGATGGCAGCAGTAATAGGTATCATGGTATTTATCGTAACTGCTATATTCGCACTTGGTGTATATGGCCTGCTTCCATCAGTAAAGGATGAGGAGGGCTTCCAATAATGAATAAATCATATAAAACAAAAAGAACAATAGGAAATGTGATCGCATATATTGTTCTTATACTTATCAGTATCATATGGCTGTTCCCTTTTGTGGGACTTGTTCTTCAGAGTTTTAGATCATATGCAACAGAATATGGCGGAATGGTTGATTACCTTTTGCCCAAAGCTTTTTCACTTGATAATTACAAATTCCTGTTTTCAGGCGAGACAAACTATGTCAGATGGTATAGCAATACCCTTATAATCGCATTCTTTGTTACTGCTTTCCAGACTGTCATCATCCTCTGCGTAAGCTATGCACTTTCAAGAATGAGATTTGCAGGAAGAGAGCTTCTTATGCGTTTTTGGCTTATATTAGGTCTTTTCCCGGGATTCCTTACTATGATCTGTCTGTACTTCCTGTTGAAACAGTTCGGACTTACTCAGGCAGGTGCTATCCCAGGACTTATCCTTGTATCAGTAGCAAGCTCAGGTATGGGCTACTACGTATGTAAAGGATATTTTGACACAATTCCTAAGGCCCTTGACGAAGCCGCAAGAATCGACGGTGCTACAAGAGCAAGAATATTCTTAACAATGATCATTCCTATGTCAAAGCCTATCATTATTTACACAGCACTTGTTGCCTTCATGGCACCATGGTGTGACTATGTATTTGCTTCTTATGTTGCTTTTGGCCACGATCAAAGTTACAATGTAGCAGTTGCCATGACCAGATGGGTATGGACAAACGACTACCAGGGCTACTTTACAAGGTTCTGTGCAGGCGGCGTTCTCATCGCCATTCCTGTAACATTACTGTTCATGTTCCTTCAGAAATATTACGTTGAAGGTGTAACCGGCGGAGCAGTGAAAGGCTGAGAACACTTGGCGAGGTTTTTTCGAGCCTAGTGTGAACGTGTTAAGGCTCACATGCTTGCATGTGAGAGCTTAACTTCCTTGCGGAAGAAATCGTGTTAAGGCTAGAAGAGAGTGTTATGAACAATCCAAAATTGACAATTGATGATGTTGCCAAAGCTCTTGGAATTTCCAAGACCACCGTATCCAGGGCTATTTCCGGAAAAGGCAGAGTTGGAAATTCCACCAAGAGCAAGGTAATGGAATATATTGAAAAGCATAATTACAGACCAAATGTCATGGCCAGGGCTCTGGCAAAACAGAGAACCTATAACATAGGCGTAGTATGGCCTGATGACTATAACGCTGTCGATCTGCCTTTTTTTCAGAGATGTATGGTCGGCATGAGTGAAATAACCTCATCCTTTGGCTATGACATTGTGGTTTCGCTTATTGCCGGCGATGACATTTCGGGTCTTAAAAGAGTTGTTGAGAACCATAAGGTAGATGGCATTATTCTTACCAGAACTTTAGTGAATGATAAGCCGGCTGCTTACCTCAAGGAATGCGGAATTCCTTTTGTGGCTATAGGCAGTTCAACGGATCCTGATATCATTTGTGTAGATAATGCCAACTATGAAGCATGTAAGGAGCTCACATCTGTTCTTATTGCCAAGGGCCTTAAAAAGCTTGCACTTATCGGTGGCTCCACAGAGCATATCATCACAAGGACAAGGCATAATGGCTTTGCGTCTGCTTTTGTGGATGCTGGTCTTGAAATGGATCCTGCTCTTGTTTACCTTGATGTTGAAAAGACAGCTAAAGTAGGCGGAATATTAAAAGAACTGCTTAAGAAAAATATAGATGGAGTCATCTGTATGGACGACAATCTTGCAGGAGAGGTTATTGCAAGGTGTAGGGAAGAGCATATTCTTGTTCCGGAAAAGCTTAAAGTTGCTTCTTTTTACAACAGCTCCATTTTGGAAAGTTCAGTTCCTTCAGTTACGTCGCTTAATTTTGACGATAGAAATCTTGGAGCAACGGCGGCCAAAAAGCTGCTTGAGCTCATAGACGGACAGGATGTTTCAAATACTGTCCTTACCAACTACGAAGTAATACTAAAAGAAAGTACTAAATAAGAAACGGGGAGCTTTTATGAAAATATTGTCAGATTCAAAGGTTGGATTCGACCCGATCAGTCTGATTGTTGACGGGAAGAGAGTATTCCCTATGATGGGAGAGATGCACTTTAGCAGATATCCCCATCAGTACTGGGAAGAAGAACTCTGCAAGATGAAAGCGGGAGGAATTGATATAGTTTCTCTCTACGTCATCTGGATCCACCATGAGGAAATCCATGGCGATTTTGATTTTAGCGGAGACAGAAATTTAAGACTGTTTTTGGAAACAGTTAAAAAATGTGGCTTATATGCAATATTGAGAATTGGCCCATGGGCACATGGAGAGGCAAGGAACGGTGGATTTCCTGACTGGCTTTTAAAAGATTCAGTGGATAATGGCTACGAAGTCAGGACTGATGCGCCACGCTATCTTGAACATGTAAGAAAGTTCTATGAAAAGACATTCGAACAGGCGAAAGGTCTTTTGATAAAGGACGATGGTCCCGTGATCGGAGTGCAGATTGAAAACGAATACGGGCACTGCGGTGGAAAAAATGGCGAAGAGGGCGAGCAGCACATGAGAACTCTTCTGGCCATGGCAAAAGAGATTGGCTTTGAAGTGCCAATCTACACAGCTACAGGCTGGGGCGGAGCAGTCACAGGCGGAATGATCCCTGTTATGGGCGGTTACTGCGAGGCTCCATGGGATCAGAGAACTACAGAGATCGAGCCAAGCGGCAACTACATTTTTACCAGAGAAAGAAATGATCACAATATTGGCTCAGATCATGGCCTGGGTAATGGAATTACCTTTGACATGAACAAGTTCCCATTTCTTACTGCTGAACTTGGCGGAGGACTTCAGGTTACAAAGCATAGAAGACCAATAGCGACAGGGCTTGATACAGCGGCTATGACCATGACCAAGCTTGGAAGCGGAGCTAATCTTTTAGGCTATTACATGTACCACGGAGGGACCAATCCTGAGGGCAAGCTTACTACCCTTCAGGAGTCAAAAGAGACAGGATACCCCAATGACCTTCCTGTATTGTCCTATGATTTTAATGCACCTCTTCGTGAATATGGACAGATGGAGGATACTTACAGACAGGTGCGTCTCCTTGCTTCATTTATTCACGATTTTGGAAGTGATCTTTGCGACATGGCTTATGTGGAGCAGCCTGGCAATCCATTAAAACCTGACAATTTTAATGACCTTAGAAGCGCTGTAAGATGCAAGGAAAGAATCCTTCCAAATGGGGAAAAAGTAAAGTCAGGATACCTCTTTGTAAATAACTATCAGCGCAGATATACCATGGCTGACCATAAAGATACTGCTCTGAAAGCCTATGATGAAGATGGCAGTGTTCTTGCAAGCTTTGAGAGCAGGGATGTTGCAAATGGAGACTTTTTCTTTTACCCATTTAATATGCCAGTTGGAGACAAGGCAGTTATCACAACTGATGCTACTCCTGTTTGCCGTATTGCTGACTTTGATGGAAATGAGCATGATGCTTACATTTTCTATAAAGATTCAGAAAAAGAGCCGTCTCTTTCAGTAAAGGGAGATCTTGACGGCAACAAAGTGATATTTATTACCAGAGAAGAAGCTGTTCATGGAAGCAAGGTTATAATAAATGGAAAAGAGCACTTTGTCATAAGCAGTGGCGATGTTGTAACAAATGCGGATGGAAAGCCTGAACTTTATTTCGAGGTTTCTGATAATGAGACTAAGCATGCTGTATTCAAGGCATTTCCGGAATTGTGCGATGCACCGGATGGCTTTGATGTTTTGAAAAAAGATGACGAGGTCTTTACGGTCTATAAGAGCAAAAACAGTTATGAAAACAAGGCTGCAGCTCTTTTGACTAAAGATGAGCAGGACGGTGAGCTAAAAGCAGCATTAAAAATAACTGATATGCCTTCTGGCAGAAATGAAATGCTCCTTAGCATTGATTATGAGGGCGATACAGCTCAGATGTACCTTGATGGCAAAATGATCGCAGACAGCTTCTACACAGGCCAGAAGTGGGAAGTTGGACTTAAGCGTTTTTGCGGTAATGAATCAGGTGAATTTGCCTGTGAAATATCTATTGATCCGCTAAAAGAAGATACAAAGCTGTATCTTCAGGAATGGCCGGCGATGAAAGACGGAAAAGCCTGCAGAATCAAAGGTGTACATTTAATAGCGCAATTTAAAACTGAAATTTGAAAATATGTGTTAAAATAGTGTTATCGAGATTATAAAATTTCGATAACACTTTTTGTTTTTACTTATGGTGAATATATGTCTGATGAAGAGATGAGAATGACTTATTCTGCAATTGTTACCGGAAAAGATAACAAGAAGATGGTAAGGGTTTCATTTGAACGAAATGGTAAAAACGGGAAAGAGATTGCAGAAGGTGTTATTCCTGGTGGTAAGATAGTTAAAAATAACGGGTATTCTCAGGATGAAATTGCAGGCCTTGAGGTATATCTTAAAGCTAATGCCGATGACATTATTTCCAAAGCAAAAGTCATCAGCAATCCGCTTAAATGGTTATAAAAACAAAGCTGGAGTTGTAGATGCAATATAATATTTATTTTGA
>JAFPVA010000298.1 GCA_017413105.1 Butyrivibrio sp.
AACAGTGATTCCAAGGCTCTCATCCATAGCCTTAACCATAGCTGCAACTGTTGTGAAACCTGTCATATATTTACCAGCACCCTCAGATACACCAAGGATTACTGGGGACTTGAGCTCTTCAGCTGTTAAAAGAACTGATTTTGTCCACTCCAGGTTGTTGATGTTGAACTGGCCAACTGCATAGTGGCCTTCTTTTGCTTTTACAAGCATGTCTTTTGCGGATACTAACATTGTTTTTCTCCCTTACTTAACTTGTAGTATTGATAGTTAAATGATACATCCATTATATACTCGTTGCAGGAAAAAATAAAGTTAATCAATTCACAATGTTCACGTAAAATCAAAGAAGTTGTCAGCCCAGAATTCTTCGGAAGATACTGCTTCGAAACTGTTGTATCTTAGAACTATTCCGGATCTTCTGGAAAGGGTGAGGGTAAGCACTCCATCCTTTGCCCTTAAGGTTGCTCCATCAGTGATATATCCCACATTGTCAGAGGTGATAAGAGGATGAAGCTTGGCATCCATCGGTATTCCCGCAGGCCATACCTCAATCTCCCTTGTTACCTCAAAGTCATTGTTATTTATAACTATTATCGCTGCCGCAGTTCTGTTGAACCTCGCATAGGCAATGAAGTTATACTCTGAATAAAGTTCCCGGATTGAACCGGTAACAAGCTCCGGACAGGATTTGTGGATCGCTATCATTTCTTTATGGAAAGCAATCATCTGCTTATCTTCATGTCCCCAAGGGTATGTTCTCCTGTTATCAGGATCTGTAAAGCCGCAGACTCCCGCCTCATCACCGTAATAAATTGTCGGAGCTCCCGGCCAGGTCATCTGGACCATAACCGCCTCTCTCATGACTGCCTTGTTGATTCCTGTCTCTGCTGACTGTGGCATCAGAGTTGAACTTCTTCCGACCTTTTGGGAAGTTCTTGTAAGGAATCTTGAATGATCATGGTTGGACAGCTCGTTCATGGCTGTATACTGCGAAGGCATGCTGAAATTCTCACCGCTGCAATAGATCATTGTGTCAAAAAACATTCTGGCATTGCCTTCCCGCTCGGGCATAAACTTATCGCTGTGCTTGTCCATACCTGTAAGGAACCAGGTCAGTGGCTCCATAAAGGCGTCATAGTTCATGACTGTATCCCATTCATCACCCTGAAGCCAGTCTCTTGAAGGACCGTACTGCTCTGCTAAAATGATTGCCTCGGGATTCGCCTTCTTGACTTCCTGCCTGAATCTTTTCCAGAAGTGATGGTTATAATCTGCGGAATGTCCCAGGTCTGCTGCCACATCAAGGCGCCATCCGTCGACCTTATAGGGCGGTGAAACCCACTTTTTGCCGATGCCGATAATATAATCCTCAAGAGCCTTGGAACCCTCGTAATTGAGCTTGGGCAAGGTATCAAAGCCCCACCATCCATCATAGGTTCCGTTGCAGGGCCAGCTTCCGCCGTGGAAAAAAAAGAAATCGTGATATGGACTGTCCTCAGCCACATAAGCACCCTTTTCATAGCCCTTGCGGTTCTCGTAGATACGCTCTTTGTCCAGCCACTTATTAAAGGAACCGCAGTGGTTGAACACTCCGTCCAGGATTACCCTGATGCCCCTCTTGTGGGCCTCCTCGACTACCTTTGCAAAAAGAGCATCGCTCTTTTCCAGGTTCTTTTTACTGGTCACTCTGCTGATATATTTGGATGCCTTGGAGTTGTCATTCTCATTATCCGGAAGCACTTCCCCATCATCCTCTTCTATCACGCCAAAGTGAGGATCTATATGGTCATAATCCTGAATGTCATACTTGTGTGATGAAGGTGATACGAATATCGGGTTAAAATATATGGCATCAATTCCCAGATCCTGCAGGTAATCCAGCTTGTCCAGAACGCCCTGAAGATCTCCGCCATAGAACTCACCAAAATCAAACTGTGTATCCGGATACTGCTCCCAGTTATCCACATGGACACTCTTTCGTCCGTAATAACTGTATTCGCCTGTCACAACATCATTGCTCTTGTCACCGTTACAGAATCTGTCTACAAAAATCTGATACATCACGGCGCCCTTAGCCCAGTTTGGTGTTGAAAATCCCGGGAAAATCCTGAACTTCATACTATCCAGGACATCTCTTGAGCATCCTCTTTTATCATAGAAAAAGGTATTTCCGTCCTCGGTTCTGATCTCAAAATAATAAGCAATTGCTGTGGTACCGGTCTTTACTGAAGCATCGTAATAATCAAAATCCCCATCCTTCTCTGTAAGGGTCATCTTAATTCTGTCATTACCCCAGACCAGCGTAATCTCAGCCCTTTCATCCTTAAAGCATCTGAATCTTATCTGGGTCTTTCTATTTTTATCCGGTTCAGCCGGACGTAAGTAGTCCAGCGTCATATCATGAAATAAAGCTTTAATTCTCATAAATAATTCCTATAACATGCAAAAAAGACAGCGTGTGCTGTCTTTTTTAGAGAAGGTATTTCTTTCTTATGGGGTATAGCAAAAAACTATATAATGTATTGGGGGGTTACGCATATTATACTAACACCCGCCTGCACCCGCGTAAAGACTAATACTTCACAAATTTGTCAAAAACAGCTATATGTTTTTGTGCATATTTAACAATTTAAATTTCTACCTCTACCTCAGTGATGATGTCATGACCTTCAAAGAGAGCCTCGAACTCCTCTCTTCCAATCTTTTCCTTCTCGATAAGAAGGTTGGCACTGCTGTGGAGAATGTCCTCGTACTGAAGGATAATCTCCTTGGCCTTCTTGTAGCACTTGTCGATGATGATCTTAACTTCCTTGTCAATCTCACCGGCCATGTACTCACTGTGCTTCTTGGAATGAGAGATATCGTATCCGATGAATACGTCCTCTTCATTCTCGTCATAATTGATCACGCCGATATTATCTGACATACCGTATTTGGTAACCATATTTCTGGCTTCCTGAGTAGCCTTTTTAATATCGCTGGAAGCTCCTGTTGTGATGTCACCAAAGATGATCTCCTCGGCGATACGGCCTCCAAGAGAAACCATGATATCCTCTATCATGCGCTTCTTGGTGATGAACATCTCATCCTTCTCGGGAAGAGGCATTGTGTAGCCTGCTGCCCCAAGACCTGTAGGTATTATAGATATAGTATGAACAGGGCCAACTTCAGGAAGGACATGGAACAAAATGGCATGTCCTGTCTCGTGGTAAGCCGTGATTTTCTTTTCCTTGTCGGAAATAATCCTGCTGTGCTTCTCAGTTCCGATACCAACCTGGATAAAGGCCTTGTTGATGTCTTCCTGAACAATAACCTGTCTGTTATCAACTGCCGCATTTATGGCAGATTCATTTAGGAGATTCTCAAGGTCAGCTCCGGTAAAGCCTGCTGTGGTCTGCGCCACCTGCTTTAAGTTAACATTGTCGGAAAGTGGCTTATTCCTTGCATGAACCTTAAGGATTTCTTCTCTTCCGCCAACGTCAGGTCGTGAAACAGTTATCTTTCTGTCAAAACGGCCCGGTCTCATGATGGCAGGATCAAGGATATCAACCCTGTTTGTTGCAGCCATAACGATGATTCCCTCGTTTACGCCAAAGCCGTCCATCTCAACAAGCATCTGGTTAAGGGTCTGCTCTCTCTCGTCATGTCCACCGCCCATACCGGTTCCTCGCCTTCTGGCTACGGCATCTATCTCGTCAATGAACACAATACACGGTGAGTTCTTTTTTGCCTCAGCAAAGAGATCTCTTACTCTTGAAGCGCCGACACCAACAAACATCTCAACAAAGTCAGAACCGGAGATCGTAAAGAACGGAACTCCTGCTTCACCCGCAACTGCTCTTGCCAGCAAAGTCTTACCTGTTCCCGGAGCTCCTTCAAGAAGAACTCCCTTAGGGATTCTTGCTCCAACCTTTGTAAATTTTCCGGGATCCTTCAAAAACTCAATGATCTCAGCAAGCTGCTCTTTCTCTTCCTTAAGTCCTGCAACATCGTCCAGCTTGACCTTATTGTCTTCGCTGGTGGACATCCTGGCTCTGCTCTTTCCAAAATTCATCATTTTGGTATTGCCGCCTGCTCCGGCCTGCATATTGGTCATCATGGTAAAGAAAAATACCATGACTACAAGTCCCACAATGATCGGTACGATTCCGTTTATAAGGATATTTTCCGACGGAATATCTTTTACCTCTACATTAACGCCTTTTTCTGTCAAAAGAGCTTCCACAGCAGTAACATCTGTTGTATAGAAGACTACATCATCTTTGCCTTCGTAAAATGAAACTCTGACAGCTCCTGTTGGTGTCTCAGCATTTGGCATGATAACGACATTTCTTACCTTGCCTGCATCTGCATCACTCTGAAGCATCGATACACTGTAGGAATTGGTATTCGATGAAAAGAAACTGCTGCCATATTCCAAAACAACCACAAATACCAGAAGAATCAGCGCAAAAATAAAGATAGAATTAAAATTTCTGGTCTTATTCAACTTCCCCTTTACCCCCTTTAAGGTAAATCATAATTAATTAAACTCAACAACTCCAATATAAGGAAGATTACGATATCTCTGATCATAGTCGAGACCGTAACCAACTACAAATTCATCAGGAATCTCAAAACCTGTATAGTCAACCTTTACATCAGTAACTCTTCTCTCAGGCTTGTCAAGGAGAGTGCAAAGCTTGATGCTGGCAGGTCCTCTGTCTCCAAGCATCTTGATAAGATATGAAAGTGTTCTTCCGGAGTCAACGATATCCTCAACGATAAGAACATCTCTGTCCTTCAAAGGTTCATCAAGATCCTTGACGATCTTAACTACTCCGCTGGACTTAGTAGAGCTGCCGTAACTTGATGCAGACATGAAGTCCATAGTTACAGGTACAGTGATGCGCTTTGCAAGCTCACACATAAAGAAGACACCGCCTTTGAGCACACATACCAGGTGAACGGACTTGCCCTGATAATCTCTGCTTATCATATCTCCGAGTTCCTGGATCCTCTTGTCAACTTCATCTTCCTTAAGTAATACGCGAACTGATTCAGCCATTAATATTTCCTCCATTATGAATATTTATCGCCAAAATTTTATTGGTGGTCTCACTTATCTTATAGGCCCCGCTCATCCTAAAACCCGGAACCCATATAACACTATCCCCTTCAGCCAAAAGATACATCTCATCACGCTTTGACTTTGGAATCTTTTCATCGGTCATGAGCTTGTTTATCTTTTTCCTGCAAAGCCCGTCTTTTGTCTCAATAAGAATATAGTCTTCGGGCCTGCGTTTTCTGAAAATAGCTCCTTGTATTCTATCATAATCAAACCATTTAGTATACGCAGAAGTTGGAAATAGTTTCCCAACATTATATTGTAAAACCTCAAGGTATGCCACTCCCAGATCCGGTATTTCCAGCTCTTTTTTGTCCCCAATCCCCATAAACTGTGGGACGGGATATTCTTTATTATTTTTCCGTGAATTTTTTGTGTCCTTTTTAAAAAGAAGGAGTTCGTCATAGCTTCTCTCTGCACAAAGAGAGTACGGAAGATCCAAAAAAGCACTGCCGCTGCTTTCCTCGCAGATATCAAGGATAGCCCTGACATGAGCTGCGCTGATATCCTTCCTGCTGGGAGTGAGCTTTTCGAAACAAAGAAGGATAATGTCCGCTTTCACAATGTTCTTAAGAGGCCTGAAACCTTTAAGGTCTATCCTTATCTTTTCCCCGGAAATCTCGGAAATAGTCTCAAAAATCTCTGCAGCGTCCCCTCTTATATATTCATCTGCTGCGGAAAACTCCTCTGCGGCTCTGCAGAGATGGCTTACCGACTCAGAATTGATCTCTTTTTCCATTGCCGGAATAATGAGATTTCTTATAATGTTCCGGGTATGTGTGTTTTCATCGTTGGTAGCATCGTGACAATAATCCTGTCCCTGATCCTTTAAATAGTCCTCGATTTCCTTCCTGCTGACGCACAGAAGCGGACGTATAACGTTATCCCTTGAAGGCCTTATACTCCCGCCGCCATGAATTCCGGAGCCCCTTAGAAGATTCATGATAAGCGTCTCTGCCACATCGTTCTGATGATGGGCGATAGCTATGTAATCAGCAGCCTCTTCCCTGGCAATCCTGGAAAACTCCTGATATCTTGCCTTGCGCCCCGCTTCCTCCTCCGTGAGTTTAAGCTCCCTGGAAAGAGCAGGGATATCTTTCTCTATAAGAAAAAAAGGTACATCAAGCCTGTCACAGAGTTCTTGCGAAAAGATGGCATCTTCTCCCGCTTCTGCCCGTATCCCGTGATTAACATGAACAGCAATAAGCTTTATTCCTAAAAGAGCCTTTAAACTATCAAGAACCAGCAAAAGAGCGGTAGAGTCCGCACCGCCGGAAAGACCCACCAGCACAGTACTCCCGCTTTTTATCAGCTTTTTTTCCACTATGAAGTTGTAAATTCTGCTCTCAAAGCTGTTCATTGTGTTCTCTCAAAAATCAAAGCGCAGACCCATACGTTTCCTCGTAACGATGCCTGCGCTCAAATTAATCAAATGTAATCATTTGCTGTCATTTTTAAAGATGATCTCCCCGGGATATACTAATCCCAGCTTGTCCCTTGCTGTATCTTCTATGTATTTACGCGTCTGTGTATATTTCTCGAATTCGGCAATCTCTTCGCTTCGAAGCTGCTCCGACTCTATCTGTGATGTGATAGCAGCCTCTTTTTCCTGATATTCATGGACCTTCTTCATGAGACCAACGCTCTTGATGGAAACCACTGTTACCAGGATCAATACAACTACGCTGGCCCATAAAATGCCTGCCTTATTCTCACGACGCCTTTTGTAGCGTGCCTTGCCAGCCATAATATGTACCTCACATATTTAGATTTATCTAAAATTAATTCTAATACAGCACTTGTGGAAGTGTCAAACAAAAGCCCCGTTACTGTTCAGATATATTTATAAAGCTGCGTCACGTCCTCTTTGTGGATAGTCTCCTGAACATCTAAAACCTCCACGCTTACGTCCTTGTTTCCAAAGCCGATGGTGATCTTGTCTCCAACCTTTACCTCGGTCGAAGCCTTGGCAGGCTTGCCATTGATTGACACCCTGCCTGCGTCACAGGCCTCATTGGCCACAGTGCGCCTCTTTATAAGTCTTGTTACCTTTAAATACTTGTCTAATCTCATACCTTAATTCCCGGTTGATGCCGACGCTGTACTGGCGGCATCACTTACCTCCTCGCTGTTATTTTTTCCTGTTTCCCCTTCGGCAGCATTATCGTCAGTATTCTTCCCTGAGGTATCCGTAGAAGCCTCAGTAGAAGTACTGCCCTCTGCTGTCCCGGACGTATTGTCTTTACTACCTTCCGAAGCTCCTTCGGTGGAACTATCTGATGGCTTATCCGTTGACCCCTCCGTGGAACTCTCTGACGGTTTATCAGTAGAACCTTCAGTGGAACTCTCTGAAGGACTGTCTTTCTGCTCCTCGTCAGGAGTCTTGGATGTGTCATCCTTAGTTGCATCGGACTCTGTATCTTTGGTGGTTGCCTCAGATGCAGGATCTGTCTTTTCCTTGTCTTTTTCTTTCTCTTTTTCCTTCTCTTTGTCCTTATCCTTGTCAGTACCGGAATCTGATGAAGGTTCCTCTGACTTTATCTTTACAAGGTTAGGGAATTTATAGCTCAGATCTGACTCTTCCGTATCGATATGGATCCTGTAGCTCTTAGTCTCATATCCATCCTTGCGGACAATGACCTCATGATTTCCTGAAATCTTTGTAGTGCTTGCGGGAGCCATTCCAAGGTAGCTTCCGTCAAAGTATATCTCTGCACCATTTGGTTCATCAATGTAGATCTTATAGCCGTTAATGACCTGATTCCTGGCACTGGTTGAGTTGCCGCTAATAACCTCCACCGCCTGAGTTGAAGCAGTTGTGGCTGCTGCCGCGCTCTGGGAACTGTTGGCGCTTACAGTCTCTTTTTCCTTGGTGGAGCTTTCGCTGCTTGAATCGGTCTTAGCTTCACTGGACGAAGTTGTAGCTGCTGCCTCGGCAGTACTCTCCTCACTGGAAGCTTCGCTTGATGAATCATCCTCAGTCTTTTCAAGTTCTATAGAGATCACCGATTTAGGGGTTCCCACCTTGAGATATTTGGTCTGGGTCTCATAGCCATCCGCCATTATCTTTAAGTTGTGATAGCCATACTGAACCGTCTGGGGCACACCGGTCAGCATTCTGGTGCCATCCACAAATACTTCCGCCGTATCCGGAGTGATCTCAAAGGTCACAAGGCCCTCTTTAGCTCTGGCGATCGATACATTACTGGTATCGATAACTGTTTCCTGATTGCGGCTTATGTTGACTTTAGCCTGATAATTTGCTCCATTTCCGATGATCTGAAGATTATAATCTCCCTCCGGCGCGCTAAGGAGCATATTGGGGGAAATCTTGTGTATCACCGCATTGTCCAGTTCAAGCCATGCCCCTACAAGGCTCTGGTTCTCTACAACATCCGAGGAAAGACTTACATATCCGTGGCCACTTGTCACCACCACGCTGTAAATATCTTTTCCCACGCCGCTGACAGCAACTGAGTCTGTGGAAAGAACGTCCTCTGCCAGAGCAGGTTTGTCCTCGCAAAGCACCATGGTTCTGGGATCGATCTTATAAATCGAACCCTTTACCACCGCTGTTCCATCATTTCTTACCAGATCATGGTCCCTAGTGCTGTCTATGTACCAGGCATCCTTTGATATATTCAGCGTAGTGATTGTCTTCGCACTCTTTAAAAAAGTAACATCGACTATCTGTCCGGGCTCTAAGAGCCTTGCCGACATGGCACTTCCGTACAGATCATACATCATGCTGGTATTGTCATAACTTAAGGTATAGGTCTTTCCTGTAGCATGATTCTTAAATCTTATGAGTCTGTTTTCCGTATCCACCGACCGTATTGTTGCAGTGTCTGCGGAATCGTATTTTCCCAGCATGGAAATGTTCACCTTGCCGATGGGAGTAGTGGCATAAGCCCTAATTCCCTGGGAGGTGACCCCCATAGAAAGTGCAATCACGATTGCCAAAATGACTTTCCCGATTTTCTTAGTTTTTTTCACAATTATCCTCTTTTTCACCCATCCCTAGATATTTATCTCTTAGGCGCTCCGGCTCTAGCAAATACTCTCTGCTGTTGTGTTCAGGATTGTCCAAAACATCCATCAGCATCGCATTAAGTACGCTTCCTATCTGCTTTCCGGGTGTTATCCCCTTTTCTATCAGGTCCTTTCCGTTGACCTTAAGGTCACTCAAGGTAACACAGTCTTTTCTCGCAATGATCTCCTCGTAAATCTTTTTGGTATCCTCTATCAGTTTTAACTTATCATCTCTCTGGTAATCGCTCTGGGCAAGGGTATCCGCCTCCCTTACTTCCATGAGCAGCGGAAAATCCTCGGCTCCTACCCGGTTTATAGCTCTTCTGACATTACTCTCCTTAGCAGGAAATCTCTCATCGTGATATCTTATGAGATTGCAGACCTGGTCCATGGTCTTTCTGTCAAACTTAAGCCTTCTGAAAACATCCCTGGCCACCTCAACGCTCGTAATCTGATGCCCGTAAAAATGGCTGGTGCCTTTATCATCCACGCTGAGAACCTGCGGCTTCCCAATGTCATGCAAGAGCATGGTAAGGCGCAAAACCTTATCCGGCCTGATATTAAGCATGGACTGAATGATATGCTCGCCTACGGAAAAAGCATGATGAACGTTATTCTGCTCTGTTTTCATGCATTCATCAAACTCCGGCAGGATAACCTTTGTAATACCAAGCTCATAGGCAAGACGTATCATATCCGGATGATCCGACACAAGGAGCTTTACCAGCTCCACCTGAATCCTCTCTGCACTGATCTTCTCTAAGGTAGGCGCCAGTTCTTTTATCGCCGCCTTTGTTTCATCCTCAATGGAATAACCAAGCTGAGCCGCAAATCTTATTGCCCTCATTATCCTTAAGGCATCCTCTGAAAACCGCTCCCTTGGCTCTCCGACACATCTTATGACCTTCTGCTCAAGGTCTTCTATTCCGCCAAACTTATCTATAAGCCCCTCTTCCTCGTTATAGGCCATGGCATTTATGGTAAAATCCCTTCGCTTCATGTCCTCAACAAGGCTTTTGGTAAAAGTAACTTCGCTGGGGTGCCTGTTGTCCTCATATTTACCATCGACACGGTAGGTGGTAACCTCATATCCCTCTTTTCCAAACATAACTGTAACTGTTCCGTGTTCGATCCCTGTGTCAATTGTTCTTCCGAAAAGCTTTTTTATATCAGCGGGAACCGCATTTGTCGTTATATCCCAGTCCCCGGGTTCTCTGCCAAGCATCGCATCTCTAACACAGCCGCCTACGACATAGGCTTCATAGCCGGCCTGATGCATGGTGTCCAGTATCTTTTTTGCATTATTAGGTAAAATTATCCTCATACCACAATAATAGCCTAAAGAAAAGCTGTTTACAATAATTTAACTGTCCATTTTTAGCTATTGGACGTATACTTAATGTATGAAATTATGAGGACTTTAGTATGAAATTTTGGAAACTACCAAAGTTGTTTGTTCTGGTACTGGTCCTTGCCCTGCTAATTGTTCTGTTTTTTATCATTTCGGGCGCCAATAACGAAATTCAACGAACCCAGTCCTCCGTGGTAAGCTTAGACGACGGATGGACACTGGTACGCAATGGACAAACGACCAAAAACTTTGATATTTCTACTAAAGATGTTGGCACCATCAAAGATCTTGAAGTAGTCAGACTGTCCCATGTCCTTGAGGATATAGGGTTTGATAATCCATGCCTTTGTTTCTATACTACTCACACTCTGGTTAATGTTTATCTGGACGATGAGCTTATCTACGAATTCGGAAAGGATTTCCGTGAAAACGACAACAGTATCCCAAAGAAGCATCATTATCTTTCCCTGGGAGCCTCTTATGCCGGCAGGACTCTGACTCTGGAGCTGATTGGTGGTCACAGTTCCACTTTCTCCGGCCTCTATTACGTATATCTTGGGAAAAGATCTGATATCCTGACGAATGTATTGTCCCATTCCTGGCTGGCGCTCATTACGGGAATGTTCCTTTTTACTCTGGGAGTCCTTCTTATCATTCTTTCTCCCTACCTGTTCCTGTATAACAACAATGACCTCAGGATCTTTTTCAGTGGTCTCATTTCTCTTATGCTGGCCATTTATATCCTTGCCTTTCACGGCATATTTGACGCCTTCATAAACAACAGCCTTCTCAACACAGTCCTGGAGTATGCTGCTCTTTATAATGTTCCGACTGCAGTTGTTGGATACTTCATGTCCAATTTTACCGGCAAGACCCGAAAAGTATTTATGGGAATATTCTTTTTCGACATATTCCTGTTCCTGTCTTCTCTTATCCTGCATTTCTCCCATATCTCGAGATTATCTGACTTTACTATCGTTTTACATATTGTCGCCGGAGTGGAAGGCGTTTTTTCTATTTACATAATAATCAAAAATTACATTAACAACAGAAAAGAAGTGTCCCCCCACTCTCATACGTCGGACGATATCTTTATCATCGGTCTGATTTCTTTTATACTGCTCTCCACAATCGATATTGTGAAATACAACTTTTTTATATACGTGTCCAAAACAGCAAGCACCAGTTCTTCCATACGAGGCTTCACACTTGGCGCACTGATATTTGTGACTTTACTTCTGCTTAGCTATTTCTTTTACAATATATCCAGTTCAAACATCGCTGCCATGCAGAGCCGCATCATAAACATTGCCTATACCGACGCTCTGACAGGGCTTTCCAACAGAGCCCGCTGCGAACAGATGCTTGAGACTCTGACAGAAGAGCACGGTACCTATGCTATAGTCAGCCTTGATCTTAACTGGTTAAAAAAGGTAAATGATACCCTCGGACATCACGAAGGAGACCGTCTGCTTACCGGATTTTCTACAATCCTCACGGATTGCTTTTGGGATGCAAACCTTATAGGGCGCATGGGCGGTGATGAATTCATCGTCATCCTCATGGAAGAAAGAAGCGTCAATGTAACCAAGAGACTTCACGAATTATATATCATGATAAATGATTGGAATTACAAAGAAAAACATTTCATATACTCTGCAGCCTATGGTTATGCCTACAGCTATGAAGTGCCAAACGGCTCTGCAAAAGAAGTATATATGCTGGCCGACAACAGAATGTATGAGATGAAGCGTGAACAGCACGAACACGAAGGCAAGGAGGTATTTGCGGATGCGTAGAGCACTTTCTTTCCTTGGCTTTGCTCTCTTAATATTTGTAGCGATCTCCTTCAGCCTGCATTTCCTCTTCAAGTTCGTTCCGGTTTACCCCGTACAGAAACTGGAAAAAGGCTGGACCGTTATCTATCACAACGAGCAGTATATCAACACAAATCTTGAAAGGCTGAGCAATCAGCTCAACACTTCTTTTTCAAAGGGAGATACCATCACCTTAAACCTCGATAAATCTGTGAATTATTCCGAGGTTCCTTTTCCGTACCTTATTTTCAAGACACAGTTCTGTGGCTACCGTGTTTATTTGGATGGCAAGCTTATTGCCAGTGAAAATTCCGATGGCTTTTTTGACAATAAATTCGTCGGCACTTCATATCATCAGATTCCTCTTCCTAAAGAGCTAAGTGGTAAAAAACTGTCAATAAAGCTGTTTGTCACCGAAAACAATACCCGTGTAGATCTCATGTCCCCGGTTATTGGGGACTATGATGATGTATACCGCTCATTGCTTCACCCAACACTATATCCGGCCTTTACCGGCGTATTTATGATATTGTTTGGCATCATATTTCTTCTGATATCGCTTTTCTTCTATGTGCGATCTTCCGGTGTTGCGCCTCAGGTGCTGACTTCTCTTCTGAGCATATCTCTTGGAATATGGATCGTAACAAGCTACGACAGCCTTGATTTTGTCATGTCTCCTTCTATAGCAACCACTATAGAGTATTTATCAATGTTCTCATTCCTGCCGCTGATATATCTGCTTATAAGCAGTCTCCATAAAAGATATAACAACATGGTCATCATGTTCCTTGCTTATACCAGTACAGCCTTCGAAATCCTGTTTTACATTCTTCATAAATTGGATATGGTCCATATCAATCAATTCCAAAAGCCCTTCTTTTTCATGTCAATAATGGGCTTTATCATGTTGTTTATCTATGCTTACAAAGATTTTAAGGTAAAGAGAAGAAATTCGTCCACAGTCATTCTTATGGTTGGTCTTTTAGTTCTTTCGCTTTGCCTGCTCTCCTATGTTTTTGTATCCATTTCAAAGTCCGTAGTTGACTATAGACAAAGCCCAATATTATGCTTCCTTATACCTTCAGGCTGTCTGTTCTTTGTAATTACCCAGCTGCTAAATCATTTCATTTTCATGACACGATCCTTTGCCCAAAGAGATGAATATCTATCTCTGACAAAGATTGCCTACGTGGACAACTTAACAGGCGTTCCAAACAGGGCAAGCTGCGATTCCAAACTGGCAGAGATAGATGATACCGAAGATGATTTCTGCATTTTAAGCCTTGACCTCAATGGCCTGAAGGAAGTAAATGATAATGCCGGTCATCCCGCAGGGGATCGCCTGCTAAAATCCTTCTCCGCTGCGCTTCTCGAAGTTTTCAGTTCCAAGGGGGATTGCTTCAGGGTTGGCGGTGACGAATTTATCGTAGTCTTTTCGAAAATTGAAGCATCAGAACTTGACCTTTTGATAAAAGAGCTTGAAGCTCGCCTGAAAAAGCTGGACGAAGAAGATCCTGAGATCAATCACAGCGTATCCTACGGATACTGCTTCCGCTCCGAAACCCTTGAAAACGATACTCATTCAGTCCAGATGCTGGCGGATGCCCGCATGTATGAGTTTAAACGACGCTTCTACAGTCACATGACAAGGATCTGAGATCGAGACTGACTCCTACCCCATTAGCCTACATATCTTGTGCAACAAAAATACCGACCTCCCGAAAGATAGATTTTGGATCTACCTTTTCGAGGGTCGGTATATTTTTTATATCTGCAAAATATTCCTCAATACCTTCATGTCATTAACATAAGTGGTTTTCTGTTCCGCGGCACGAAATCAATATGCTCTGCCCCAGTAAACCATCTTTGTTGCAGGCTTTCCACAAACAACGCAGGTGTCTGAGAGATTATCCTGCTCAAATGGAATACAACGGCTGGTTACATTGTACTCTTCCTTGATCTTGTCCTCACATTCGCGGCATCCGCACCACATAGCCTTTACAAAGCCCTTTGTTTCCTTGAAGGCTTCTGTAAATTCTTCCTTGTTGTGCGCCGCAAATGTATGTGCCTCAAGGTGCTTCTTTGCTCTGTCGAACATGTCTTTCTGAATCTGGTCAAGAAGCTCTCCCATCTTTGCAGGAACTTCATCTATAGCACATTCGATCTTTTCCCTTGTATCACGACGGCAAAGTACGCACTTACCTGCCTCAAGATCCTTAGGTCCAATCTCTACTCTTACAGGAATTCCTCTCATCTCCTGCTCAGCGAACTTGAAGCCCGGTGTTCTGTCTGTATCGTCAACCTTTACTCTGAATGCTGAAAGGCTCTCGGCAATCTTATTTGCTGCATCGAGAACGCCTTCTTTCTTCTGCTGGATAGGAATGACAACAACCTGGATTGGAGCAATCTTAGGAGGTACTACAAGGCCTGAATTATCGCCATGTACCATGATCATAGCTCCGATTGTACGGGTTGTAAGTCCCCAAGAAGTCTGACATACATAGTGAAGCTGGTTATCTTTTCCTGCGTACTGAATACCGAAGGCCTTAGCGAAACCATCACCAAAGTTGTGGCTTGTTGCGCTCTGAAGAGCACGTCCGTCATGCATAAGTGCTTCTACAGTGTAGGTAGCCTCTGCTCCGGCGAACTTCTCTTTCTCAGTCTTCTGTCCCTTGATCACAGGAATAGCCATATCATTCTCAAGGAAATCAGCATATACATTGAGCATCTGCTGTGTGCGAGCCTCAGCTTCTTCCATTGTTGCATGTGCTGTATGACCTTCCTGCCATAAGAATTCACGGCTTCTGAGGAATGGTCTTGTCTCTTTTTCCCAACGAACAACGCTGCACCACTGGTTAAGAACCTGTGGAAGATCTTTGTAGGAGTGAATCTCTCCTTTATAATAATCGCAGAAAAGAGTCTCTGATGTAGGACGAACACAATATCTTTCTGTAAGTGGCTCAAGTCCGCCATGGGTTACCCATGCTACTTCCGGTGCAAAACCTTCTACGTGATCCTTCTCCTTCTGAAGAAGTGACTCAGGAATGAACATTGGAAGGTAAGCGTTCTGAACACCTGTCTCCTTAAATCTTGCATCCAGATGCTTCTGAATAAGCTCCCAGATTGCATATCCTGCAGGCTTGATTACCATACATCCCTTGATGTTGGAATAGCTAACCAGGTCAGCCTTGATACATACATCTGTGTACCATTGTGTGAAATCCTCATCCATGGATGTGATCTCAGCTACGAGTTTCTTGTTGTCTGCCATTTTTCTTTCTCCTTTTTATCTTCGAGTGAGGGCAAAAGATTGCTTGAAATAGAATTTTGCCAGCAAAATTCTTGCGCCGAGCGCGATTGCTTCAGCAATATTATCCTTCCGCGCGAGTGTGCATCCTCGCGGAGCGATTTAATTTCGAAGAAATTAAAAAAGCCTTCGCATCCCCAGTTAAAAAGGGACCGAAGGCTTATCGGCGGTACCACCCTAATTAAATCCCGGCGTTATGCCGTAGACTTCACTCAATTAGCACCCTTAACGCGGGATACGCTGCGCTTTTGCCAAAAGAATCAGCGGCTTCACGCAGGACTCCAAGGTAGGTTCACAGCTTTATCGTAAAGATCTCGCACCAATGATCTTCTCTCTGAGACGCATCCGCAGCTACTATTCCTCTTCAATGTCGATTGTTATTCTTTTATATTTCAATAATTCTAGAGTCAAAAAATGTTATTGTCAACCCTGAATATCTTTTCCGTAACTTCACGGAACTCTCTTTATAACCCTGCATATAGCAGATGGTCCACAGCATATTATCGGTTCAGCTCACTGGAGGGGCCTACTGACTTGTGATTTTTGATGATGTCATCAATTTCACTGAGGTCGCTGGCAGGAAGATCTCCCGGAATCGTATTCTTAACACTGGATGTGGCGTTGCCATACTCCAGCGCCTTCTGAGTATCGTTGTACTTGAGGATTCCGTAAAGCGCTCCGGCCACATAGGCATCTCCGGAGCCGATCCTGTCGATGACATCAATGCTGGTATAGGGCTTTTCTGTCACAAATATATCTTTTTCAGCATCATAAATTGTTGATGTGAAGTTATGCTTTCTTGGGCTTATAACCTCCCTCTGGGTCGTACATACAACCTTTACGGGATAGTCCTTCGTATAACTCTTCATGATATCCTGAAGATCGCCCTCTTTCTGCATCATACGTCTTGAGGTCTCCTCAGAAACAAAGAGAATATCCACATAAGGAAGGATTTCCTGTATTGCGCTGCGGGCATCTTCTTCGCTCCAGAGATTTGCCCTGTAGTTGCAGTCAAAAGAAACTAAGGCTCCGCCCTTTTTAAATCTCTTTATCATCTCTGTGGCAACTTTGCAGGTATTCTTATTAAGAGCCAGCGTAATTCCGCTGGTATGGAACATTCTTGTGGAGGAATAAACTTCCTCAGGAATCTCATCAAGAGAAATCCTTGTTATGGAGGAATTCATTCTGTCATAGACAATTGAAGGCTTTCTTGGCGCTGCACCATTTTCGTAGTAGTAGATTCCAAGCCTTGCCTCCGGCGCATTGTCATAAATAAGATAATCATCAGACACGCCCTCAAAGCGGATCCTGTTCTTAATAAAGGTTCCAAGGGCATTGTCGGGAAGTCTTGATATTACTCCGGTTCTAAGACCCAAAAGTGCCACTCCCGATGCAACATTAAGTTCTGAGCCACCGGCTCTTTTATCAAAAATATCTCCCCTTGTCATTCTCTCGTAATTTGGAGGAGAGAGTCTAAGCATAATCTCACCAAAGGTCAAAAGATCAAAGTTTTTCTCCTGCATTGCAGCCTCGCCTTCCGCCGGTCATCTAAAAATGCGCTTTTAACGCGCATTTCAGACAACAATCCTAACCATCAAACCGTATCTACAGGATTATCATAGTGTATGTTTAATTCTATTGAAAGCTCTTACATCGTCAAAATATGGAAAATTTTGAAGTAATTCTTCCCTACAGACTGTTATTCTAATGGTAACCGGAGATGAATGTCTTTTGTCCTTCAGGCAGGTAAAAAATGCTGTCACTTGGGATTAAATCCTACGTGGCAGCATTTTTTATATGTTTACATCCGTTATCCTTTTCTGGACTCATCTCTGTCATTATACTTCGACAAGACAATTTCTCCGCTCTTTAGAGTCTTAGGAACATCAATTACTCGCTGGTTTGAAGATCCTCTAAAGCGAAGCATCAGATCTCTTTTGGCCTCAACAAACTCGCCATCCACAAGGACATCGATGCTCTCAAGAATTGTCATGGTATCTTCGCTGTGACAGCGCTTGTTAGCAGTATCCATCAGTTCTTCCCAGACATATCCGCTATAGATCCAGATAGACTTTTTTGGAAGCTCTTTTTTTATCCGCTGAATAAAAGGAGCAAGAACCTTCTGATTCACAACCTCCATGGGCTCTCCCCCGAGGATCGTGAGGCCGTTGATATAATCGGGCTTTAATGACTCGATGATATTGTCTTCAATTTCTTTTGTAAAAGCTTCACCATAATTAAAGTCCCAGGTCATTTCATTAAAGCAGCCCTTACAGTGATGGGTACACCCGGAAACAAACAGTGACGTTCTGCAACCTATTCCATTTGCTACATCTGTATATATGATCTGACCGTAGTTCATCTTATCCCCTCTGTTAAAACAAGGCCGGACTCTAAATCCGACCTTGCTCTTGAACATGAAACTTGTTTTATTTGTCGCTAAATTACATCAATGAATTTTAACAGAATTAGCATCTTGGGTTACTCATGTGGAGAACTCTTTCCTTGATCTCCTGAGTACGTCCCTGGTTCCAGTACTGGGTTCCAATGTAACCGCAGGTACGTCTTGCAACATTCATCTTGGACTGATCGCGGTTGCCGCAGTTAGGGCATTCCCAGATGAGCTTGCCGTCTGTATCTGTAACGATCTTGATCTCTCCGTCGTAACCGCAGCACTGGCAATAATCTGACTTGGTGTTAAGCTCAGCGTACATAATGTTCTCATAGATGTACTTCATAACTGAGATAACTGCCTCGATGTTGCTGTTCATATCAGGTACTTCTACGTAGCTGATAGCTCCTCCCGGTGAAAGAGCCTGGAACTCGGATTCGAATTTAAGCTTTGTGAAAGCATCGATCTGCTCTGTTACATGAACATGATAGCTGTTTGTAATATAGTTCTTGTCTGTAACTTCAGGAATAATACCAAAACGTTTCTGAAGAGCCTTAGCAAACTTATAGGTTGTGGACTCAAGTGGTGTTCCGTAAAGGCTGAAGGAGATATTTGTCTCAGCTCTCCACTTAGCACACTTGTCGTTGAGGAACTGCATAACCTTAAGAGCAAAGTCTTTTCCTCTTGGATCTGTGTGTGATACACCCTTCATATACTTGGTGCACTCACAAAGTCCTGCGTAGCCAAGTGAAATTGTTGAGTAGTTGCCGAAAAGAAGTGGATCGATAACCTCTCCTTTTTCAAGTCTTGCAAGGGCACCATTCTGCCAAAGAATAGGAGCTACATCAGATGGTGTTCCAAGAAGTCTGTTGTGGCGGCACATAAGCGCTCTCTTACAGAGCTCTGTTCTCTCCTCCAGGATTTCCCAGAACTTCTCTTCGCTCTTAAAGGAAGAACATGCAACATCTACAAGGTTGATTGTTACAACACCCTGATTGAAACGTCCGTAGTACTTGTGGCTGCCTTCTGTATAGTTCATGGCTTTAGCCTTATTTCCTGCATTGCAGAGACCCTCAGCGTTCTCTTCGCTGTCTGGTGTCAGGAAGGATCTGCATCCCATACATGGATATACATCGCCCTTCTTGAGCTCTTTCATCTTCTTGGCTGAGATATAGTCAGGAACAAGTCTCTTGGCTGTGCACTTTGCTGCAAGTTCTGTGAGATACCAGTACTTGGAATCCTCGTGGATGTTGTCCTCATCCAGAACATAAATCAGCTTAGGGAATGCTGGTGTAATGAGCTGTCCCTTCTCGTTCTTTACTCCAAGGATACGCTGCTTGAGCATCTCCTCAATCACAAGAGCAAGGTCCTCTCTCTGCTGTCCCTCGGGAACCTCATCAAGATACATGTAAACTGTTATGAAAGGAGCCTGACCGTTGGTGGTCATGAGCGTGATTACCTGATACTGAATAACCTGGCAGCCTCTCTCGATCTCTTTTTTAACTCTCATTTCAGCAATCTCATCGACCTGCTTCTTGTTTACCTTAACTCCTGCAGTCTCAAACTCAAGAGCAACTTCCTTGCGGAATTTCTGTCTGCTGACATCAACAAAAGGTACAAGATGTGAAAGAGTGATACTCTGTCCGCCATACTGTGAACTTGCGATCTGTGCAATTGCCTGTGTGGCGATATTACATGCAGTTGAAAAGCTCTTTGGGCGCTCGATCATGGTCTCAGAGATAACTGTACCGTTCTGAAGCATATCCTCGAGATTTACAAGACAGCAGTTGTGCATGTGCTGTGCAAAATAATCGCTGTCATGGAAGTGGATAAGCCCCTCTTCATGAGCCTTGACAACATCCTCAGGAAGCAGGAATCTCTTGGTGATATCCTTGGAAACCTCTCCTGCCATATAGTCTCTCTGAACGCTGTTAACTGTTGGGTTCTTGTTGGAATTCTCCTGCTTAACCTCCTCGTTATTGCATTCAATAAGGGACATGATCTGCTCATCAGTGGTGTTCGATTTTCTGACAAGAGCATGCTTATAACGATATGTAATATATTTCCTTGCAACGTCGAACTTGCCGGCCTTCATCAGTCCGTCCTCGACCATATCCTGAATCTCTTCGACGCTGGCTGCACGGGTAAGAGTAGCGCACTGCTTCTCAACGCCTGTAGCTATGTCGCTAATCTGACCTGCGGTAAGTCTCTTCTCTTCCGTAACCTCTTTATTAGCCTTGTCAATAGCCGCAATAATCTTGCTGACGTCAAAAGCAACTTCTTTACCGCTTCTCTTAATGATCTTCATATAATCCCCCTTGCATCTGATATCTATATTTCGTGTTTTAAGGTCATTAAAACCAATATGTTCATCATGTAAACATGAAACATATTGGTTTATGACTTTCAAATCACTACATCTTGTGGTTACATATAAATGATAATACAATATTTTGATAATTTCAAGACCCCAAGAACCTATATTTTTCGTACCTGTTCCAGCCGATTATGCAGTCTTTTCAAGTGTTCCAGGGTTTTTTCATCATTTATTAATTTTTTTGAAAAATAATATTCGGTTTTTGTAGAACACAACATCTTGTGGTAGTCATCATAATAAACTTCTTTATCTTGGGTCTTATCTGTTTCAAGTCCCAAAACGTCTGCCAGATGTCGAATAGTGCCATGGTTGCCGTCTATAAGGAGCGTTTCGTCTCCAAAATACTCTCTGTATGCGGGCTTAAAGTAATTAAAGTGCGTGCATCCAAGAACCAAAGCGCAATAGTCCTCTTTATCAAAGCCCGAAAACTGCTCTTTAAGGTAATCCTTAACCTCTTTTGAGTCGAATTCCTCTCTCTCGGCAAATTCCACCAGCCTTGGCATGGCAAGAAGGTCTACTCTGTGCTGTTCATCGACCCTGTGAAGGAGACTTTTCAATTTATCTTCCCTTATGGTGACAGGAGTCGCAATAACCATTATCCTCTTTTTTTCAGTTTCTTCAACTGCAGGTTTTACAGCCGGCTCCATTCCAAGGATTGGTATGTCAAAGCTCGCTCTAAGTTCCTTAATTGCTACACTTGTAGCAGTATTACATGCCACAACGAGCGCCTCTGCGCCCTTTTCCATCAAAAAGCGCGCATTGTCCATAGCATATCCCATAATCTGCTCAGGAGTTTTCTGACCATAGGGTACATGCTCGGTATCCGCGTAAAATATATATTCCTGCCCCGGCAACTGATGGTAAGCCTCATGTAATACGGACAAACCGCCTATCCCGGAGTCAAAGATTCCTATTTTCATATATCAGTCCTGTCTTTCGTTACAGTTCACTCGCATGCAGCTCGCTCCAGTAACGGTCTTTACTTTTTTATTCAAAGAGATTAATCTTAATCTATGAGTGAAAAAAAATTTGAAGAACTGCAAAAACTATATGACAATCCTAAGGTTGGATCTCTTGTTCAGGAGATCTGCGAATATTATGCGACACAGGATGACTACGAGAGCAATTCCTATCAGGATGAAATAGAACCTCCTGAAATAGTTGAATCGGTCTATCTTTTATTCTGCCTGCAAAGTCGTGAACAGATCCTTGATGAGATGACTCTTGTGCAAAAAAAATACCCCGAACTGTACAGATCTCTTTGCGGGATGCATAATACTCTTCTTATAAATATGGATTATCGCAGCCTCGAGGAAAAATGTGGCAAAAAAATAGCGGAATATGCAAAAGATACCTCTGTAGATGAGGTATTATCCCGCGCTGATTCTCTTGCCCGCTCCAGTGAAAACCTCTCCGTTGCTGTCGACAAATTCTACAGCTGGCTTCATAATCGCGCAAGCTGACTTGTGCTTCATAAAAAAGTGCTGACCTTTAGGCCAGCACTCTATCTATAATCGCCTGTAACTTAGTTTTATTAAGTGCTCCAACGGCTGTCTCAACAACCTCTCCGTTCTTGAAGAATGCAAACATTGGAATAGACATAACATTGTACTTCTGTGCAATATCAGGTGACTGGTCAACGTTGATCTTACCAACTTTCATCTCGCCCTCATACATATCAGCGAGTTCGTCAATGACCGGCGCCATCATCTTGCAGGGGCCGCACCAGTCTGCTGAAAAGTCAACAAGCACCGGCGTGCTACTCTTTAAAACTTCTTGCTCGAAATTCTGACTGTTTAAGCTATAGTCCATAACTTACTCCCCTTTCTGCTTACAATGTACTTATAAATTGGGTTGCCTTGCGATGAGAATCTCTCTTCGTACTCCGTCATTACATTTCCTTCGTTCATAACCTCATCGTTATGAAGGTCATAAGTCACAGCATCAAGGGTCCAACCAGCCGGCTCCACCTCTTCCAGGGCGAAGTCAAACAGATCCATATTGTCTGTCTTAAATTCCACGACACCATCGGGATTAAGAATCTTGTCATACCTTGCAAGGAATTCTCGTGATGGAAGTCGTCTCTTGGCGTGCCTGTCCTTGGGCCACGGATCCGAAAAATTAAGATAAATCTTGTCCACTTCAGAAGGAGCAAAAACTTCAGTGATATCCTCAGCATCCATTCTTATAAAAATCACATTGGGAAGCTGTCTCTGTTCCTGCTTCTGTATTGCACGGATCAAAACGCTGGAATATTTTTCAATTCCTACGTAATTGATATCTGGATTTTGCTCCGCCATATCCATCAGAAATCTTCCCTTTCCCATTCCAATTTCTACATGAATTGGCTTGTTATTTCCAAATACCTCTTTTCTCCAGAGTCCCTTCTTTGTCTCAGGATCTTTTACCGTGTACTGACTGTCAGCAATTACTTCTCTGGAACCTGCAATATTTCTTAAGCGCATTTTCTATTTCTCATCCTACCTAAAACTTCTTATAATAGGATTTTACAACATTTGCGACCTCTTGCAAAGTAGTGTATGATTATTCTACCATGTATAAACAACTAATTATCCAAAAGAAATCCAGATATCGTGCGGCTTTGGCTGTTCTTATTTTTCTTTTATGTTTTAGCCTTGGCACAATTTCTTCTTCTGCAGATACAATTGACTACAATGAAGAAGCGGCTAAGAGAAAAGAGCTGCCAATCCAGAGTAATTCTACGCCCAGCTGGCCCAGTGGCCCTGCCATCGGTGCAGAGGCAGCTATTTTGATGGAAGCTGAAACGGGAACAATTCTCTATGCCAAAAATATTAATGAAGAACTTTATCCCGCCAGCACCACCAAGATTATGACCTGCCTTCTTGCTGCGGAAAATGCTAGCCTGAATGACACTATTACCTTTTCCCATGACGCAGTATTCAGTGTTCCAAGCGACGGCTCCTCAATCGGTATGGACGTTGGCGAGTCCATAACCCTTGAGCAGGCTCTTTACGGGATCATGGTCGGCAGTGCCAATGAGGTTGCCAACGCTGTCGGGGAACATGTAAGCGGAAGTATCGAAGCCTTTGTTGATCTTATGAACGAGAGGGCCAAAGAGCTTGGATGCCTCAACACACACTTTAACAATACCAACGGCCTTCAGGATGAGAACCATTACACCAGTGCCTATGACCTTGCGCTTATTGCCTGCAAGTTTTTTGATAATGACCTACTATGCCGCATCGGGAATACCCCGAGATACCACTTTTCTCCAACTGCTACTCAGCCCGATGACTTTTACCTTAATAACAAGCACAAGCTGATAACCGGAGAAGTAAAATATAGCGGAATAGTCGGCGGCAAGACCGGATATACCTCTCTTGCCCGGGAAACCCTTGTTACCTGCGCAGAAAAAAACGGCATGCGGCTTATCTGCGTTATATTAAAAGAAGAATCACCGGCTCAGTTTTCCGATACCGTTACACTTTTTGATTATGGTTTTAACAACTTCAGGGTTGTTGATCCTGCGGAGGAAGATTCCAGATATATGCCAAGCGATAATATCTTTTTCGAGTCAGAAAATGATGTCTTTGGCAAATCCGGTACAATCTTAAATCTCCACGAGGGTTCCTCCATAGTCCTTCCTAAAACCTCGAAGGTCTCAGATACTGACTATGCTATATCCTATGACCTTTCGGAAAAAGAGAAGGCGGAGACCCCAACTGCTATAGCCAGAGTAAATTACACCTTTAACGGAGTACCAATAGGCAGTTCCCTTATCTGCTATGCACCTTCCTCTAAGCAACAGACCTCCGAAAACACAGCAGCCAAATCTCTTTTCATTAATGTAAAGATTGTGATCGCCGCCTTAGGCATTTTGGTCATTCTCATTTCAATAATCGGCTCCATTTCCTCTCATGCAACCGTCGGCCGCAGATACGGAAGCAAAAATGATCGTATCAGATACAATCGCCGTAAAAAAGAGTATAAGAGAGCCAAGCGTCATTTTAAATAAGAATAAAGGCAGAGCCCTTACTCTTTATCGGGGTTCTGCCTCTTTTTTATCTTATGTTGTTTTATTTTCATTGCTTCCATTTCTTCAGGAGAAATGAACTTGCAGGTCTTTACCGCGAAAAGCCTGCCGTTTTCCGCCTTCTTGATCCTGACCTTGGCCTTCATATAGCCATGCACTTCACAATAAGCCACGGCATAATAATGTTTGGAATTTGGCGAGAACCACTTTATCTTGCGCCGCAGATTATGGTGGCAAAGATAGCACTTGGTGCTCATGATCTCCATGTTCTCCAGGATATCCTCTTTCGTATCAAATTCCCTGGAGATGTACTTCTCATAATTATCAAAAGTAATGCGGATTTCCTGCTTTTTTGTCTTGGGCGTCACATAGGTGTCAAATGAAACCCTCTTTAAGATCCTGTCTCCAAAGATCCTGAAAATCTTGGCTGTGTACTCTGCGTCAGCCAGGGCTCTGTGGAAAGGAATATTCTTATCAAGGCACAGCTCATCGATTGCATTCTCTAAGGATTTACGGCTCTTTCCATCATCAAAGGCAATGCTGTATAGTTTCTGAACATCATAGAAAGCTATGGGTCTGTCTGACAAAAGCGGCAGTCCAAAGAAATCCAGGTTCCTCTGGAATTCAGTAAGATCCAACGGCCCCCAGGTGCAAAACTTCGGGTCATCTCCGCACCACTCAAGGAACTCCCTGGCTACGTTTTCAAAGCGGTTTCCATTCTCCAGATCTTCCATCGTAAGATGGATAAGCTTTCCGGTTATGCGATGCATGTGCTTGTGGACCTGGGGCTTTATCAGCCTTGAGAACTCACCGACCTTTTCCTTTTTACTATTTAGTTTTACTGCTCCGATCTCTACAATCTCGAAATTAAGGGTCTTCCCGTTCCTGCTTGCAGGGGCATCTCCCTGATTCCATTCGAGATCAAATACAATATAATCCGGCATCGAATGATATCCCTAAGTCAGAATTAAAAACTACTATAATATTATTTTATCATTACTGAAGATTGTTTAAAGAAAAAAATGAAATTAGGTCTTGACATTTTATATTGTGCACAATATAATCATATTAAATCAAAACGAGATAGCAATCACTTACATATAATTTTTCAAACAAGGAGGTCCACAATGGGATTTTATGATTATTCAGTAAAAGATGCACAGGGCAACGAGGTTTCAATGAACGACTATGCAGGAAAAGTTGTTCTTGTTGTTAATACAGCTACAGGCTGCGGTTTCACACCTCACTACAAGGATATCGAGGCAATGTATGAAGAGTTCCATGATCAGGGCTTTGAGGTTCTTGATATCCCCTGCAATCAGTTCGCAGGCCAGACTCCCGGAACAGACGAAGAGATTCACGAGTTCTGCCAGCTTCACTACAACACAAAGTTCCCTCAGATGACCAAGTCTGAAGTAAACGGAGCAAATGAGCTGCCTTTATATACATATCTCAAGAGTCAGAAGGGTTTTGAGGGCTTTGGAAAAGGTCCTGCTGCCCTTGCCATGAGTGTCATGCTCAAGAAGATTGACAAGAATTACAAGCATAATCCCGACATCAAGTGGAACTTCACAAAGTTTGTAGTGGACAGAAATGGTAATGTTGTAGCACGTTTCGAGCCCACAGAAGACATGAAGAAAGTTTCAGAGTGCGTAGCATCACTCATCTAATTTCAATTTGCGGGCCTGTGCATAATAACAGGAGCCGGGTTCTTCATACAAGAATCCGGCTCTTTGTATTATATTTACTTTTTGATATCGTGAATCAAGTTCTCACGAAATGCGCAGCAGAGTGCGCATTTCTGTCTGAACAGTAACTTGATATCCTCTCCGTTCAGCACTGCTTCCTTAAGGTTATCCTCTTTATCATAGGCAAGTTTCAGGGAAAAGAACTTATCGCCCTCCTCTAAAAGCCTCAAAAAGATTTTATCTCCCTCCCAAAGGTTAAGGGATAAAACATCTTTTTTCTTTACCCACTCCAGCGTCCCCTCATCGCACTCCTTAGGTTCTCCCTCTGGTGCCCTGCAGGTAAAAAGAGACATGAGCTCATAGTCACCCTTTTCTGAAATAAAAGTAACTATCCCCCTGTAATTCAGGTCTTTTAAGGCAACCTTATAGCCTGTTTCCTCGAAGATCTCTCTTTTTATGCACTCTTCAGGGCTCTCTCCATCCTCAAAATGTCCACCAACTCCGATCCACTTGTCCTTGTTGATGTCATTTTTCTTGGAAATCCTGTGCATCATCAGGTACTTATCGTCCCTCTCGATATAACATAGGGTTGTCAGTTGCTCTGATCTGGCCATAGTTTCCTTTCTGAAATCAGTACTTAAGTGTCGGTGTCCAGAATTCTTTTCCGTAGATATCTGTAAATCTGTAGGTTACAAGTGTGTTTCCATCTCCAACAGGCAGGTTCTCGATAACCAGGTCTGCCATTGAAGTCTTTACAGTTATCTGTTCACCAATATAGAAGTTCTGCTGGAACTTATGATCATAGCCGTAGTAGTCACAGACAAAGTCAATGGTGTCACCCTGCTGAAGCTCAGTAAGGTTCTTGGCAATAGTCTCTGTCTCACCGGCCACATAATCATAGCAGGCTCCGGCTACATATCCATTCTCGTTCTCAGAGTCAAATACCAGGATAAGATTTGCTCTCTCGCCATTAATTTCACAGGGAACGCGACCTGTAATTGCATAGCAGTCATCAGTTACCTGGGCATCAATTACATAAAATGCCACATTTTCTTTATCGATGGCAAGCCAGGTCCTATCGTCCGGTGCAAGAAGATTACCCTCTTCATCAAACTCATAGATGGTATCCATACCAAGATCAATATAACCCTCTCCGTCATCATAGAACATGTTCAGCTGTAGATCCTGAACAAGCTTCCACTGCTCCGGGGTAAGAGAAATACAGGTGTAATCCTCACTGTTTGTGGTCCATATAAGAGCTGAAGAATCAAACTGGTTAGCAGCGATATATTTTGCAGCTTTTTCAACATCAAGGCTTCTTCCAAGGAATCCTGTGTTTCCGGAAGTAAGTCCTGATACACTGCTAAAGTCACTGGATAAAAAGCTTGTGAGAAGCTGTGTTATAAGCTCTGCAGAGGCATTTCCGCTTGAAGCAGATGATGAACCTGCAAGCTCTCCAAAAAGTGAAGGCATAGCACTGCCGGTTCCGCCGGATGCTACCTGTCCTGCAACTCCCAAGGATGCAAAGCTCTGGATACACTTTGCATAATCCTCATCCATTCCTATATCTTCATAGGTATCCACCATGGAATCAACCTTGGAGGCCTTCTTATATGGGAAATAGATGGAAAGGCCGTAGGCGTTTGTCATGTTGGTACTGGTCTTGTTGTACTTGATAGCACTCTTTAAGGCCTCCGCCAGCTCTTTTGACTCCTTGGTGCCCATTCTGTAAGCAAAATCCACAAGGTCGACCTGATCAATCTTAGAAGAAGCTGCAAACTCACGGGTCTGGCTGCGGGCATCTGAAACTGTCTGGAACTGGTCGCTGCTGATCATCTCAGTGGTATCCTTTGAGAAATCAGCAAGCTCAGCAGGAACAGTCTCTGAAAGTTCTGCCAGGTCTATAAGTGAAAGAGTGGTCTTCTGTCCGGGACAGGTCTGTGCACAGGCATAGGTGAAAGAATCTATGATATTCTTACCAATTTCTGTGGCTGCCATGGAAGTATCTTTTCCAAGGGCTGTAAGCCAGTCTGTATAGTACCAGCCCACACCTGGCTCTGTCTCTTCGGAAGCCACCAGGTAATCACTGTAGTTTGAAACTACCAGAGCATTCTCCACGGTAGCCATAAGGCAGGTATCAAAGCCCACAATATCAAAAGTAACTCCGCCGTCCTTTAAAGCCTTGTTTATTCCGGCAAGGGACATTGCTCCGGCTGTTGTGAACTTCTCATCATAGCCATAGCCGCCGGTAGATCCGCCGCCGTGATCCCAGAAAATAAGATGATATCTGTCAGCCGGGAAATTTGCAGCGCCCCACTTGATAAATGCAGAAAGAGTGTCCGGCTTGGTCATTGGAAGATTTCCAACGTTGTCGTTAAGGCTCACCAGTTTTCCGCCCTTGATCTGATATATCTGGTTTGTCTGGCTTGAAATGACATTATTCTGCCACTGTCTGGCACCACCGGTATAGACGATAAGATTTATCTTATCTCCGAGATCTGCTGCCAGCATCTCCTGAATATCCTTGGTTGCCATTGCGCTTCTTGACTCAAGGTCTGCGCCGCACATAAAAACAAGGATCGTATTAACATCCTGTCCATTCCCCTTTATTACTGTGCGCTTTGCACGGGCATTTGATGCGACACTGGTGTCAAGTTTGCCGGTATTTGGTGTATCACTCCAGCTGGCAGACGCCATGTTTCCGCCTGAATATGAGCCATAACCACCAAGAAGAGTACTTAAGGTGGAAAAACCACCGCCTCCTCCAAGTCCTGTTACGCTCTGACCGGATGTGCTTGTAGCTCCGGTTGAAGTCTGTGTCTGAGGCTGAGTCGTTGTGGTTGTATACTGAGAAGAAGTCGTATCCGATGATGAAAGACCTCCTCCAAGGAACGAAGTCAGTCCACCTCCGCCACCAAGAACCAGAAAAAGAATAATAATGATCATAAACAGCGGGCTGCGTCCTCCGGATCTCTGAGGACCTCCGTCACCACCGCTTCCTCCGCTTGGGCCGCCGGTCTTTCCTGCATAACCGTCACTGCTGCCGACAGGGCCGCCGCCAAGGCCTTCGCCTCTCTTGTGGACGCCCGAGCCGCCCACTCCAACATTCTTTTTTCTTCCAACAGGTCTGTTTTCCATATACATCCTCCAGAAAATATCATGATATCACGAAACCCGCAGCAAGTGCGCATTTCTGTCTGAACAGTAACGAATATAATTCAAGATGTCATTTGATAATATATGTTGTAAGGGAACTACCCTTTACAAGCGCAGTAAATGTCTTGCCCGAAGCTTCGATATTATCGCTGTCTGATACATCAGCCCAGTTTTCTCCTGTTTCAACATCTCCGCTGGTCCTGACTGCAGTTATGCTCTCCATGGCTGTATCAAAACCTGACAGGTCAAATTCCCACTTCTGGTCATCAGTATTTGAATTAAGAACTACAATAACAACGCTCTTATCCTCAGGATTGTAGGCAGCTACAGTAACGTCGCTTGATTCCACAAGGCAGTAGCCGGGTCTTATATATTTTGAAAACTGTCCGTAGGCATAATATTTTTTGCTAAGAAGGATTTCTTCTTTATCATGGTCTGCAATGGCGATTCCCCAGAAAGGATCCCCATCCTTGATGATACGGTCAGCTTCTGCCCTTGAGCAGGTGTCGTACTTATTCTTGCTGTCAACGTGAAGATCAACGGCATCCCACATGATCCAGGCCGTAGGCATGAGACCGTTTAAGTCCTTCATGATCTCTTCCGCAAAGCCAAGAGCTGCACTCATGGCACCGGTCTTCTTGCTCATGGTATAGGTTCCGTCAACCTCGCTCATCCACAGGTTAACTCCCGCATCCTCCGCTGTCATCTTGAGCATGTTGCGCATTGTTCCCTGGTAAGCGTGGGTGTCGATTCTTGATACTACCTCTTTTGCCTCAGGTGTAAGATGCTGGTAGGAAGTAATTGCAGAGTCAATGCTGGTCTCGTCTGTTCCGCAGATTATCACATCAAGTCCCTTGTTCTTAAGCTCTTTGTTCAGTTCCACAAGGATTCTTGACTGAACCTCGCCCTGAGTGAAATGACAGCCCTCCTGCTTTTCGCTGAAAGCACCCCAGTAGCTGGTTGCAGGCTCGTTCATGGGAGATGCACTCTGGAAAGTGATCACTCCCTCTTTTGCCCAGTGCTCGATTACATCAGCCATATAGCAGGCAAAGGCGGTAAATGAATCTTCCCTGAGGTTATCCTCGGAAGGCTCCTCATTTCCTGAACTGCAGCCGCTGACTGTCATGAAATATGGCGGTGAATTGGAAAATGCCTCTCCGATAAATTCATCTCCTGCAGCCTTTGCCGCAGCAATAAGAACATTCATCTGGTTCTTATCCGCATCCCAGTCGTAATTCCAGGCAAAGCCACACTCAAAATCTGCCCTTACGAAATTCTCCTCATAGTAGGACCTGGAATTCTGTGAAAGATCTATCTTGGTCACATCTTTAGCATAACCCGGAACTATGGAGTCAGATCTTCTTATGTGATCCTGATGCAAAAAAGGACTTGGATTCTCGATGGAACTAATATCCTCCTCAGTCACATTGTCACCGCCGCCGATATTGTACCTTCCAATGTTCATACCGATTCCGGTGTCCGGATTAAAGAAAGCTTCAGCAGTCTGAGCTGTCAGCTTCTCTGAATAGCCACACCTGTTTGCCCACCAGCAAAGAGATGTACCCCAGCCCTGAAACTCGCCGTAACCATCGCCATTGGTATCATTAAATTTCATGATGTTATCCTGATTTAGCTTTACTGTTCTGCTTATTTCCAAATCCAAAGTCCCTTCTGTCGTATCCTGTGCTGATCCATCAGCTGATTCCGCCACGTTTTCCAATCCCGACTCGCCGCTTTCCTCAGCATTTTCACCTGCTTCGCTTAATGCTGCAGTATTATCTGCATTTCCCTTCGCGCTATCATTTCCACAGCCCGTCACACAAGCCGACGCCAAAACGCCTGCCATTAAAATGCCAAGCGTTTTTCTTGCAAATACTCTGTTATACATATTACCTTACCTTATTTTTTCTCAAATTCTGCAGCTACTTCCTTAAGAAGTGCCCTTATCTCAAGCTGCTGAGGGCATACTGCTTCACAGCCACCGCATTCAATGCAGGAGCTTGCCTTACCGTTATTGACTGTAAGTACATTGTTATACTGATGGAACTGCCCCCAGTCATTGAAAACTCTCTTCATGTTCAGGCAGGCAAAGAGCTCAGGGATCATGATCTCCATCGGGCAATGGTTCTCCTCAACGCAGTAGTGACATGCTGTACAAGGAATCATGTTCAGTTTCTTGTAAAGAGCTGTAACCTTGGCAACTGCTGCCATTTCGGCATCTGTAAGAGGCTTGAAATCCTTCATGAAGGATACGTTGTCCTTCATCTGAGCCATATCACTCATTCCGGAGAGGACAATCCTGATACCGTCAAAGCTTGCCGCATATCTTATGGCATAGCTTGCATTGGACAGTCCGTCCCCAAGCTCCTCAAATACTTTCTGCGCCTCGACAGGAAGATTTACAAGGCTTCCGCCCTTAACAGGCTCCATAACGATTACCGGTTTGCCATGCTTTCTGCAGACCTCGTAAACCTTGCGGCTCTCAGCCGGTGAATCCTCATAGTCCACGTAGTTAAACTGGATCTGTACTATCTCGATCTCGGGATAGGTTGTAAGGATATTATCAAGAACAGTGGCCTTGTCGTGGAAAGAAAGACCAACATGCCTGATTTTTCCTTCTTTTTTTAGTTCAAAAGCGGTCTCATAAGCTCTGCACTTTTTAAACTTCTCAAAGTTATGTGCATTCTGAGCATGCATCAAATAGAAGTCAAAATACTCAACGCCGCAGGCATCAAGCTGAGACTGGAAGAAAGGTCTGATATCCTCTTCCTTGTCGAAATATGGCTCAGTGAGCTTATCTGTCAAAAGATATTTATCCCTTGGATATCTGTCGGTTAATGCAACCTTTATAGCCTTCTCAGATTTTCCATCTATATATCCGTGAGCTGTATCAAAATAGTTAAAACCATTGTCTAAAAAGTAATCTGTCATTTCCTTGAACTGCTCAATATCAACCTCTGAGCCATTCATAGGAAGTCTCATGCAACCAAAGCCAAAAAATGTTTTGATCTCAGGAAAAGAATTATCCATATTGTGCCCTCCATAACTAGTCAACGCCCAAAAAAAATCTACCTATGTTGAATTTTAACATAGGCAGATTAAAATCGAAACATCTATATTTAACCGTTTTTTACCAGTTCATCATGGTTCTGAGATAGTTTGAAAGAGCCTTTGCAGCCCCTTCATGGGAAGCTCTTCCGGGATGCATGTGCGCACCCACAGTCTCCATGGTTGTATCCGGAAGCTGGAAGAAGGAAATATTGGTATCCCCTGTATTTCTCCTGTATTCTGTCATTGCTTCCGTTATGGTCAGGTCAAGGTCGCAGAAAAGCATGCCGTAGCACCAGGCAATATGCGCCTTGGGATTATGCTTCCTCAGCATGGTAAGGAAGTTTACAATGGCCTTTTCTACCTTGAGCTCATCCTCTCTGTTTAATGAACCGTCCTCATTCTTACGCTGCTTGTACGTTTGTCCATCCTCGGGATTTACAAAAGGCGGCTGGTTAAAAGAAGTAATGTCATTGGTTCCAAGATTTACCACAATCACATCCGGCTGCCAGGAAGCAAAATCATATTCTTCATGAGCTCCAAGCTCTTTTGCCACTGCTCCTCCGCAAAGACCGCAGACTTTCTCATATACTGAAGGGATATTGTGCCTAGGGTCGTTGTCCCAACCACAGAATACCCCCCAGCCGCCCTGGGATATCAGATGATAATCCGCATTAAGCAGCTTGGCTGTCATGGTTGCATAGTTGACCGATGCACTCATATACATGGCAAGCCAGTCCGTATCAGTTACAGCACCATAGCTTCCCTCTCCGGAGGTAATGCTGTCTCCGATAAACTCTATCTTTCTCTCGTATTTTGGAACTTCCAGAAAAGAGCCGTTTACATCAAGTTCCAGGCCCTTGACCATTACTTTGCATACGCCATCATCTCCCATGGCCTGAAGTTCGCGATAGAACCTTACGCGCTTTGGAATTGAAGACTCCATGTTTCTGAAAAGGCAGATCCTGTGCTCTCCGGGAAGCAGCATCTGACGCCCTATAAATGCGCCGTTTATCTCATAAGCCACCCAGGGCTCATGAAAATCCGAATCCGTCTCAAGGTCTATCCACAGATCGGAACCGGTTACCACAACCTCAATACCACTTCCGTTAAACAAAAGCGGCATCGGCTGCCTTACCTTCCCCATTCTTCCGAAAATATGGATATTCTTAATCTCGCTAATATCCGTGTAAATAACTTCACTCATCCCCATTTTTCCCCTTAATCATTCCTCATAAACACAATACCGTATAGAAAAAATGGAGACCAAACACTTATAAATGCTCGGTCTCCTTTGATCGATAATTTATTTTACAACAATTGTTTTTCAGATTTCAAGCTTTCCTGCGCAGATAAGCTTTCCTGAACGACGGTCAAAAAGAAGGATGTCATTTCCGTTAATGCTGATCTTCTCTTCCTGTCCGATCTTGTAGATAACTCCTCCGAAAATAACGCTGGTAAGAAGATACTCGCCAATCTTAAGCTTTAATGTAGACTCCATACCTGTAGGCATTGCGCCATAGATCGTGGTGTCAACTTTTCCATTTGCATCAATGTCGATAGCCTCAGGACGGATACCGATAACAAAGTCCTCATCGGTGATAACAGGCTCTTCCATAAGACTCTCGTCCTGCTCCTCGACCTTCTGTACGTGATATTTGAAGACTTCATCCTTATTGGTCTTTTCTACTGCACCTTTCTGCATAAGGCGCTGGCGCTCAAACTCCTGCTTGTCGGCAGCTTCTTTATCCCTGCCTGCTCTCCACTCAGAAAGATCCAGTTTCTCATTAGGTACAAAACGTGCTTTTATTCCCCCAAGAATATCTACAGAAACGCTGCCATCAGAGTCCTGTTTTCCCTTTGCATCCACAAAGTTCATAGAAGGATTTCCAACGAAGTCTGCAACAAAGAGGTTTGCCGGTCTGTTGTATACTTCAAGAGGAGCTGCGTACTGCTGAAGAACACCGTTGTTTACAAGGCAGATCCTTGTTGCCAGAGTCATGGCCTCCATCTGGTCATGAGTTACATATACGAAAGTGCTTCCTGTCTCAACATGGAGTCTCTGAAGCTCATATCTCATCTCGAGACGAAGCTTTGCATCAAGGTTTGACAAAGGCTCATCCATGAAAAGAACCTGTGGCTCAGGAGCCAGTGTTCTTGCGATAGCAACTCTCTGCTGCTGACCTCCGGAGAGCTCTGCCGGATATCTGTCCATGAACATTCCGATCTTAACAATTCTTGAGCAGGCTCTTACCCTTGAGTCGATCTCTTCCTTTGTGAGCTTTCTGTTTTCGAGGATAGCCATTCCGTTTTTTGTAACTTCATACTTTTCGTTAAGGCCCTTGCCCTCGCTCTCATATTTTTTCTTAATTGCTGAGAGCTTTCCTTCATACTCCGAAAGCTTTGTCTTTGCTGCTGCCACAGGGTCAGATGCACTGTGAACCCCAAGTCCGAACAGCTCTTTTGCCGTATAGATTGAAATACCAAAGGCATCGATGAGCTTGATGTGTGCCTTGTTCTCATCAAGCTTTCCGGTCTTATCCCTGCACTCTTCCACAACCTCTTTTACCTTGTTGCCGTTTGAAAGAGCTCTGATCATGTCCCCGGCCTGCTTTGCGGAAACATCTATAACAGGCATCTCCTCATGAATATTCTTAAGACCAAAAGAGATGTTCTCGTATACTGTCATATTTGGCCAAAGAGCATAGTTCTGGAAAAGAAATCCAACTTTACGCTTATTGGCAGGCACGTTTATTCCTGCATTCGAATCAAATACAACCTTGTCACCGATCTTGATGCGGCCCTCTGTAGGTGTCTCAAGACCTGCTATCATTCTGAGGATTGTGGTCTTACCGCATCCTGAAGGTCCCAAAAGAGTAATGAATGAGTTATTTGGAATATTGAGGCTTACGTTATCAACGCCAAAAAATTTACCCCAACGCTTAGTTATGTTCTCTAAAATAATTTCCGGCATGATCACTTTCCTCCTATGCCGCTGTCAAGGCTTGCGCCTGTCAGCTTGTTTACCAAAGTATTAAATACAAGAATTGTCACGATAAGAATGAGGTTTATTGCACTTGAGAAGGCATAAAGTCCCATCTCATCGAAGTAGTCCAGTGTTGTGGACAGGATAAAGCCCTGTGTACACAGAAGCAGGAAAAGAGAAAGCTCACGAAGACATGTCATGAATGGAAGCAGATATCCACTGATGATGGAAGACTTCTGGATAGGAATTATGATCCTGGTCATTCTCTTTATCCAAGGCGTATTCTGAATTATCGCAGCCTCCTCCAGTTCGTTTGAAATCTGAAGCATTGAGTTTAATGAGCTTCTCGATGCAAACGGTATATATTTAACAACACCTGCGATTATCAGAAGTGTATATGTATTAAACAGATTGATGTACTCGTTGGAGAACAGGATAAAGAACGCAGCTCCAACGGCGATTGAAGGCATAAGGTAAGGCAAAAATGCTACGTTGTTTACATAATTTGCCCACTTATTTCTTCTCTTTTTTGCAACGGCGTAACCGATAAGTGTTCCGATCGTACCTGCGATAAGTGCGCAGACAACAGCCAGAAGCAGGGTTCCGAAGAATGCATGCCAGATGGTCTTGTTGTAAAGAATTCCTGACTGGCCATACATGCCGTTTTCTGTAATGTTTTCGTTTGTTACCCACCACTTGGTTGTAAGATGTGCAAGGTTTCCTGTGTAAAGGAAGCTGTAATCTCCCGGGTTTGGAAGGAAGGTCTCAAGGGCAAACAAAAGGATTGGCCAGATACTTGTAAAGAAGGTGATCACAATAAAGATGATACCAACTATGTATTTGCCTGCTTTTCCGATTGAAAGCTTTGTGAGCTGTCCTGATTTTCCGGTAACTGTGGTGTAGTTCTTACGGCTCTTTAAGCTGAGCTGGTTCATACCAAGAATAAGAACACCGAATACCATCATGATGATGGCGAGGATACTTGCTTCACCGGTGTACTTACTGTTCATGGAAATGTACTTGGTAGAAAGAGTTGTAAGGTTCAGATAATGTGGAACAGGGTAACTTCCCATGGCGCTTCCGAATACCAGAAGGATCGTGGAAAGAATAGCCGGCTTGATCATTGGAAGGGTTACTTTGAACATGATCTTCCACTTTGGTGTATCAAGGATTGTTGCTGCTTCCTCAAGGTTGGCATCCATGTTCTTGAAGATACCGCCGATAAGGATATAGGCAAAGGGTGCATAATGAAGACCCAGAACTACTGCACTTGGGAAAACTCCCTGACACCACCAGTGTGGGAAGTACACATGGAAGATAGCTGCCAAAAGACCATCCGATGTTCCTGTCACTTTGTTAGAATAAAACATATGCTGCCATACAACAGCCAGTGTCCACTGGGGCATGATGTATGGGAAAATAAAGATCGAGCTTAAGTACTTCTTAAATTTCATATCTGTTCTTGTTACAAGGAACGCGAACAGACCACCAAAAAGAATTGATATAACGCAGGTAAGGACTGAAAGGATCACTGTGTTCAGCAGTGGATTCCACAAATTTGTCTTTGCCAGCTTACTTGTAAAAAGATCTGTATAGTTGACGATTGTATAACCGGAAACCCTCTTGGTCAGATGCTGATCGATGGTTCCGGGATGTATTGCAAAGGTATCTTTTACGATTGCGACAATAGGTGCGACGGTACTAAAGGTAAGAACAATCCCAAACAGCAAAAGTATAATATTCTGAGGTTGGGAAAACCATGTCTTTACCTTATTCTTGAAAATCGCACTTTTGTCCTGTTTTGCGATTGTATCCATGTAGTTCCTCTTTTCTCTGATTATAAAACGGTGAGCCGCTGGCGAAGTGATCATGACAATATGTACACGTCTCTCATTGTGCTGACACTTCGCAAAGCCAAAATAATTGGTCTTTGCTACGTAGCACAAAAATCGTTCCTTAGTACATATTTGTCTGGATCACTTGCGCCACGCGGCTCACCTGTCATTCTTTAACCGCATAGACAGAAAATGCGGATTCCTTATTCTCCTCTACTTACTCACCCGGAGCATAGTGATCAAGCACGTCGATCCAGCTTCCAACTGTGAAGGATACTTCTGAACAGTATGCAGGATCCTCAAGAACCAGCTCGCCTGTTGTTGTCCACCAGTCATAACCACGGTCGTTCTTTGCAGGGAACTCGTCTCCGCCACCCTGTGAGTGGTGGAATGTATCTTCGATCTCCTGAGCTACGTTAGGGTTAGCCGAGTATCCACCCATATCTTTTCCCCAAGCCTCGAAGCCCTTCTCTGTGCAAGTCATGTAAGCGATGAATGCGCATGCTGTCCAAGGAAGTGGGCTGTTCTTTGTAAGGAAGAGGTAATGGCAATAGCCATATCCGCCGATTCCTGTGTAGCCATCCTGATATGCTGCTACGTTGATATTGTTAACAGAAACTGTTGCTGACTCCTCTACAGAACGAAGCTTACTGTAAACAAGAAGTCCTGACTGATCCTTAGCTGAAGCATCTACAAGAGTGTTGCAGATAGGACCGTCATCGGTCTGCTCGTTGTAGTTGTTAACCCAGAGCTTGATCCATGCAAGAGCATATGCACCGTTTGCGCCAAGTCCGAGGTCGCTGGCATCTGTCTGCATCTCCTGGATAGTAGGCTCGAAGTATGCCTTCTTTGTATCGTCAAGCTTGTCATAAGCTTCTTTAAGCCATGTAGCGTACTTCTCTTCTGTGAGCATCATAAGGAAGTTCTTTCCTACGATCTCAGAATCAACGCCCATGAAAAGAGGATGTGATCCTTCATATACAAAATCCCAGCAGTTTGCAAAGGTTGCACTGCCCTGATTGTTGTACATGAATACCTTGTTAAGTGTCTGAAGTGGAAGGAAACCTGCATAAGCATCAGCAGTTGTTCCGTTAGCCTCTGCCCACTCCTTAGGAATGAAGGTCTTTAAGATATCTGTGTCAACCATCTTGCTCTGGATCTGGTTACCATCCTGAATAAGAGTCATGGCAAAAGTGCCTTCGCTCTTAAGGGAATCAGATGTGAGCTGTTCGAAGATCTTGTTGTTCTTTGGCTGCTGCCACTCGAACTCCATTGTGTAGGAAGGATCGATAGACTGCAGATACTCGATAAATACCGGAAGTGCTGACTTGCCTCGGCTGGAGTTACCAACGCCATAGAAGGTCTTTCCGTTTGACTCTTCGATAGCTTTTTTAGCAAGCTCTTCCATTGTCATGCCTTCTGCCTCAGCGATGATGGCATCAATGCCGGTGAGCTCTGCTGCAGGAGCTGCTGTCTCAGTAGCAGCTGTAGTGTCAGCTTTTGTTGTGTCAGATGAAGTTGTAGTTGTCTGAGTTTCTGTGGTTGATGTTGTCGTTGTGCTTTCTGCTGCGCTTCCGCATCCAACGAGAGATGTAACCACCATTGTGAAAGCTAAGATTGTAGATAATACTTTCTTTTTCACTTTTTGTCCTCCTTTTATATACGCCCGGCTATTTTTCCGAGAAAAGAAAAATGAACTTGCCAGGCATTTTTTTGCTTTACAAGTCCATTTTAGGTTTATCAATATTTTATTTGCAGAGGACAATTCTGATATTATTTGTATTATTCTAACCTGTTTATCCATTTGGCGATTAGCCGAAGTCTCTTTTCATCCGTCTCTTTTTAACCAAGTCCCTTACTCTGATACTCGGAAGGCGCTGTTCCCACCAGCTTTTTAAAGGTATTGGAAAAATAGGCGATGTCCTGATAGCCGACTTTTTCTGCCACCTCATAGACCTTTGCCTGCACATCCTTAAGAAAATCCATGGCTCTTCTGATGCGGTATCTGGTGAGGTAGTTGCCTATGCTTATCTCAGTCTCTGCTTTAAAGAGCCTGCTGATGTGGCCTTCGCTGACACTCATGGACTCGGCAAGTTTTCCGATACTGAACTCCTTATCTGCATAATTCTTTTCTATATATTCAATGGCAACCTGAACATACCTGTTCTCTACTTCCTCTTTTCTCTTAAGAGGAATCAGGCCGTTTTCCAGCTCAGCCGTTGCTGCAGCTGTGCTGGGGTGAAGATGAAGGAGCCTTTGTATGGAGCCCTCCAGTTCGCCGTCCTGGAAAGGTTTTAAAAGATAATCCGATACCCCTAATCTCACCGCCTGCCTTGCATACTCAAACTCATTGTAGGCAGTAAGGAAAATGACCTTTGTGTCAGGATATTTTTCCAAGAGCTTCCCTGCCAGTTCTATACCGTCCATTTTGGGCATCTTTATATCAGAAACCACCAGGTCCGGTCTAAACTCTTTTGCCAGCTCAAGAGCCATCTCACCGTTTGATGCTTCCGCCACCACTTCACAACCGATAAGGGCCCAGTCTGTATCATTTTTTATTCCCATTCGGACATACTTTTCATCGTCCACTATCATTACTTTAATCACGTCTAACTACCCCCAGATGCTTTCCTTATGCTCATCTGTTTTTCTTTGTTCATTATTTTTTTATCTTTATTCTATCTTATTAGAATCCACCGGCTCTTTATAGGACAGGGGCAAAAGAACCTTCATGATGGTTCCGCCTTCCTCAGCCTTTCTGGCGCTGACACCATATTCTTTTCCGTAATAGATCCTTATGATGGTGTTCACGTTGTTAAGACCCAGATGCCCCTCCAAAGTGTCGGGATCATCGTTAGCAAGAGCCTCCACCACTTCCTCACTGATTCCGGCACCATTGTCTCTTATGGTTATCTCCAGTAGGTCTGTATAAGCAGTATTTTCTTCATTCTGCGCTGCTATCGCCCCTGAACTCTTTTCATTTACGCCGGGATTTCCGCTATCATTTTCTGCATTCTCAGAGGTTCCTGCCCCTCTCCATCCTCTGGCAGTGATCCAAATATGTCCGTCGGTCCTTCCCTCCAAGCCATGGATTATAGCATTCTCAACAATCGGCTGCAAAATGAGCTTAGGTATAATGGCCTCCTCAATATCTTTTGGCAGATCCACTGTCAGGTCAAAAGAGTCATCGAAGCGGATCTTCTGGATCTCGCAATAGCTCTCCACCAGCTTTATCTCCTGAGAAAGCTTGCAGAACTGCTTTTCCGAGATACTGGTCCTTAAGATACTGGCCAGCGATGCGGACAAAGTTGCCACCTCGGGAACCTGATTGGCCTTGGCAACCCACTTTATGGTATCAAGAGTATTGTACAAAAAGTGTGGATTAAGCTGCGCCTGCATCATCTGAATCCTGGTCTCGTTGACCCTGTGCTCAGCAGCAACCCTCTCTTCCATGGTCTGATTGAGCTGGGTTGTCATTTTGTTAAAGCCTGTTGCAAGCTGCTCAAACTCATCCTCTCGCTCAAGTTCTATCCTGGTCTCAAAGTCGCCTTTCCTGAAGCGCTTCATTGCCGCTGCCAGCTGTCTTATGGGCTTTGAGAAATAGGAGCTCATCCTGGAAGCCACTGCAAGGCAGACTACAACGCTAATCAGTGCCTGGATAAGGATGATCTGATAGCCCACTTTTGCCGCAGAATCATCCAGTGCAGGCGGTGTGAGATATATGCTGAGAAGCCCTGTAGATCCAATCTCCTGAATGTAGACATTACTGCCTACTCCGGCATTATACAATGCTCCCCGCATCAGGTTGTTCCTGATTATTGAAAGAGTCTCTCCGTCCTCCGCTATACCAAGGAGACAGTACAGCCTAAGATACTCATTTGTCAGCATAAAGCCGTCTCTTGAATTTATCTTTCCGCTGATCCTGTCTTCAATAACACTCTGCTCAAGCCTTATGACAACATAGCCGTTTTGAGGCTCCCTGATCAGATTCCTTGCTATCAAAAGAGCTGCTCCCGTCTCTGATGAGGTCTCCGGATCAAGGGCATAGACTATCTGTCCTTTCTTTTTGGTAGCTTCCTTTAGGACTGAGTAATTCTCCGGAAGGCGGTTTATGGAGTATCCGCTCTTTGTGCTGTAAATGCACCTGCTGCCCTGATAAAGCTCAACTGTAGTAAAGTCCCTGATATCTCTTGTATCCTCATAGAGAGAAGTATAAACCGTAAGGCTGTTGCTAGGTCTTTCTCCAAAAGCAGCTTCCATCAGTGCCTCATCATGGGCTATTTTATTGATTGCCCCTTCAACCAGCCCAAGATCTGACTCAAGCTGAAGAGTAAGTGTTCTGTCCTGCTCAATATCTCTTTTCTTGTAATCCGCCCTTATACTGGCCTGAAACCCCTGAACAGTCAGTATTCCTCCAATGATGACCATGGCAAGAGTAACTGCAAGGAAAATCAAAAAAATCTGTCTTTTGAAGGACTGTCTGATAAATCCCATACTAGTCCTCCTTTTCCGCAGCCAGCTCATCCCAAAGTGCTATGACAGCTGACTCTTCGCTTGCAGATTTTTTTATATCGAAAGGAATGATCCTCACATAGCCATATTCGCTGCTAAGGGCAATGTCTGTCCGGACAGGCCTTCTGTAGAAATTCTCCATGGCATATTCCTGAGTATCATAGCTCACCACAAAGTCCATGAATAATCCGGCATTGTAGGAATGGGGCGCATTCTTTATAATGGCGCAGCCGTCGGGAACAGCACTGGTACCATCCTCCGGATAGATCATGGAAATATTGTAGCCCATATCTATATATTTTTTTGCAGTCTCTTCAAGAGTGATTCCCACAAGATATGAACCGTCGGAAACCCTTGGAATTATCTGCCCTGAGGAACTTAGTACCCTTCCCCCAAGCTGCTCATAAAACCTTGGAACCAGGCTCTCTTTTTCCTCTTTAAAGAGCTGCTGCATGGTGGAAAGAATCGTATAACTTGTTCCGGAATTATTGGGGTCCGCAAATGCTATTTTTCCCTTCCACTCTTCGTCAAAAAGCTCCTCCCACTTCCTTGGAGCATCAGTAGAAGCCACCAGCTTATTGTTATAGATAAAAACAATAGGAAGCTCTGTGAATGCAGTCCAGTATCCACCTTCAGATTTATCTGCCCTGTCAATCTTGTCATTTTCGCTGGTCACGTATGGAGCAAAAATATCCTCATGAGCCCTGTAGCTCTCGATTCCACCGCCAAACATGATGTCGCAGCTTCCGCTCTCTGAGGCCTCCGCCGCAAGCTGCATCATCTGCGCCGTTCCACCGGCATGGACATCCACCCAGATACCTGTCCTGTCCTCAAATTCCCTGATGATTGGAAGATACACTTCCTCCTTGTGGGATGTATATACGATGAGCTGCTTCTCATTCGAGACAGCATATTTTTTCGAAATGTACTCAACATCTTTTTGTCTGGAGTCAAAAGAGCACGCAGAAAGCAGCAGTAACAGAGCGCACTCTACTACTGCTGCCATTATCATCTTACGTGTTTTTCCCCAGTGCCTGTCTTTTTCTCCCCGGATTCTCATACGCCACTCTCTTCATTATGCTGCGTTCTATAATTATGATGTAAGAGTCAATAATACGAATTGCTACGGACCAATTATATTATTATTATAGCAAAGAAATATTTTTATATCAGTTTTGCTACAATTCGCTGCCCTGTATCTGCTCTCTGTCTGTTACTATTCACAGATTAAATGAGGATACATAATGAAGCTCACATTGGTGGACTTTATTATTATGTATGAAAAGGTTAGAATTTTCTTATTAAACAAATCGAAATTTGTTGAATAGATTGCATTACTGTTGTATCAAGTAT
>JAFPVA010000299.1 GCA_017413105.1 Butyrivibrio sp.
TCTTGGATAAAATTACAGAAATCCGCACTTGCTGCGGGTTTCGTGAGAGCATGATTCAAGAGTCAACCAAGCCCTGCGACGTTAGTCGCCTTCAAATGGCTTGGTTGATACATTCTTGGATTTTATATCCAAGAATGTATAACTTTATCACGCAGCGGGAGTATTTTTCGTTGCCGGAATAATTTTTTGGAGGATATAAATAATGAGAGGTTCTAAACCAACAGTACTTTTAATTCTTGATGGATATGGTATTAATGAGAATCCAGAGGGAAATGCAATTGCAATGGCTAAGACTCCTGTAATGGATGGTCTTATGAAGGATTATCCTTTTGTAAAGGGATATGCTTCAGGTCTTGCAGTAGGTCTTCCTGACGGACAGATGGGTAACTCAGAGGTTGGTCACATGAATATGGGTGCCGGCAGAATCGTTTACCAGGAGCTCACAAGAATTACAAAGTCTATCGAGGATGGTGACTTCTTTACAAATGAAGGCCTTATGACAGCTATTGGCAACTGTAAGGAGAAGAATTCAGCACTTCACCTTTACGGCCTTGTATCTGATGGTGGTGTACACAGCCACATCACACATATCTATGGCCTTTTGGAGCTTGCCAAGAAGAACGGCCTTGATAAGGTTTATGTTCACTGCTTCCTTGATGGAAGAGATACTCCTCCTGAGAGTGGAATTGACTTTGTTCAGCAGCTTGAGGACAAGATGAAGGAGCTCGGCGTTGGTGCTATCGCTTCTATTTCAGGTCGTTACTACGCTATGGACAGAGATAACAACTATGATCGTGTTGAGATTGCCTATAATGCACTTACAAAGGGTGAGGGAAACAAGGCAAATTCTGCACACGAGTGCATGGAGCAGTCCTACAAGGATGGCAAGACAGATGAGTTCGTTATTCCTACAGTTATCATGAAGAATGGTGCTCCTGTAGCTACCATAAAGGATGGAGATTCAATCATTTTCTACAACTTCCGTCCTGACAGAGCAAGAGAGATCACACATTGCTTCTGCGATGATGAGTTTGATAAGTTTAACAGAGGAGAGAGACTTGATGTAACTTATGTCTGCTTTACAGACTACGATCCACTTATTCCTAACAAGGAAGTTGCATTCAAGAAGGTTCTTCTCAACAACACATTTGGAGAATGGCTCGCTGCTAAGGGCATGAAGCAGGCAAGAATCGCTGAGACTGAGAAGTATGCTCATGTAACATTCTTCTTTAACGGCGGTGTTGAACAGCCAAATGAGGGCGAGGACAGAGTACTTGTAAACAGCCCTAAGGATGTTCCTACATACGATCTTAAGCCTCAGATGAGTGCTCCTGAAGTATGCGAGAAGATCTGCGATGCAATCACATCTCAGAAATACGATGTTGTTGTAGCTAACTTCGCTAACCCTGATATGGTTGGACACACAGGCGTTATTCCTGCAGCAGTAAAGGCTATCGAAGTTGTTGATGAGTGCGTTGGTAAGGTGGTTGAGGCACTTAAGTCAGTTAACGGAACAATGTTCATCTGCGCTGACCACGGTAATGCTGATATGATGATCGACTATGAGACAGGAGAGCCTTGGACAGCACATACTACAAATCCTGTTCCATTCATCCTTGTTAACTATGATCCTGCATATACTCTTAAAGAGGGCGGATGCCTTGCAGACATCATTCCTACTCTTATCGAGTGCATGGGCGAGGAGCAGCCAAAGGAAATGACCGGTAAATCACTTCTTATCAAAAAGTGATTTGACGATTTATTAGATATATGCTAAGATGTATAAGCTTGTGTAAACAAGCTTATACTATTTTTGCAGATATTTGGGAGGTTTCACACTGTGAGCGTTTTAGATTATGTTGTTGGTGTAATATTTATGCTTATCTGTGCCGCTTTAGTAGTTCTTGTACTTGCTCAGGAAGGCAAGAATCAGGGACTTGGAGCAATACAGGGAACAGTTGATAATACATATTGGGGCAAGAACAAGGGCCGTTCAAGAGAAGGTGTTCTTAAGAAGGTAACAATCATTCTTTCAGTACTCTTCATTGTTATTGGTATAGTTCTTAACATGAATATGTTCTGATTCAGTTCTTTTGTTATTATTGATTTTGAGGCACTCCGTTTGTGAGTGCCTTTTTTCGATTTAATGAGGTAGTTATGAGTAAAGGGAAACGTCTTAAGAGAATGGACGAAGCTCTTAATGGAAAAAAGAATAAGGAAATGATTGTCGGCACTTTTATCGCTAATGCCAGAGGTTTTGGTTTTGTAGAAGTGGAAGGTCAGGATGAGGACATCTTTATACCTGAAGATTATGTTCATGGAGCTTTTCATTCTGACACAGTGGAAGTTGAACTTTTGCCAGAGCCTACCGGGAAAAGACAGGAGGGCAGGATTAGAAATATTCTTGTCCGTGGAATGGAAGAGGTTGTAGGCACATATCAGGGGGAAAAGAACTTTGGCTTTGTTATTCCTGATAACAGCCGTATTCAGAATGATATTTTTATTCCTATAGAACATAACGGCAAAGCAGTTACAGGCGATAAGGTCGTTGTTAAGATAACGGATTACGGAAATGCTGCTCTTAGGAAAAAGCCTGAGGGTAAGGTAAAAGAAGTCATAGGTAATATAAATGATCCAGGCATTGATATTATGTCAATTGTGAGAGGCTATGATATTCCTTCAGAGTTTCCTGAGAAGGTAATAAATCAGGCCAATAAGTGTCCGGACCAGATAAGTGAAGCTGACATGTTTGGAAGGCAGGACCTTAGAGATGTGGTGATGGTTACTATTGATGGAGAGGATGCCAAAGACCTTGATGATGCAGTCAGCCTTTCTATTGATGAAAAAGGTCTTTACCATCTTGGCGTTCATATTGCTGATGTGACAAACTATGTCCAGGAAAATTCTGCGCTGGACAGAGAAGCACTTAAGCGTGGAACCAGTGTTTATCTTGTGGACCGCGTCATTCCCATGCTTCCGCACAGGCTTTCTAACGGCATTTGTTCTCTTAATCACGGAGAAGACAGACTAGCTTTAAGCTGTCTTATGACAATTGATGAAAACGGCGGAATCGTCGATCATGACATTGTTGAGTCTGTCATAAATGTAAATGAGAGGATGTCTTATACTAGCGTTGCCAAGATCCTTGAAGATCATGACAAGGAAGAAACAGAGAAGTACAAAGAGCTGGTTCCTATGTTTGAAGATATGGCAAGGCTTTCTAAGATACTTAGGAAAAAGAGAGAAAAGAAGGGTGCCATAGATTTTGATTTTCCTGAGACGAAGATTCTTCTTGATGGTGAAGGTAATCCTTTGGAGATAGTTCCAAGACCTAGGAATACTGCAACAAAGCTTATTGAAGATTTTATGCTGGCCGCAAACCAGACTGTAGCAGAGCACTTCTTTTTCCTGGAATCACCTTTTGTGTATAGAATACATGAACAGCCTGATCCTGAGAAAATAGCTACTTTGCAAGCTTTTGTTAGTAATTTTGGACACCATATCAGGACCAGAAAAGATATAGGAGTTAAGCCAAAAGAACTCCAAAAACTCCTTAAGGATATTGAAGGCAGTAAGGAAGAGGCTGTGGTTTGCAGAATGACACTTCGTTCTATGATGCAGGCAAAATATAGCACTGAATGCACAGGACATTTTGGCCTCGCCTTTGACTATTATTGTCATTTCACTTCACCTATCAGAAGATATCCCGATCTTCAGATCCATAGGATCATTAAGGATCATTTAAGGGGAAGAATGAATGCAGATAAGGCAGCTCACTACGAGGAAATACTTGACGAAGTGGCAAAGCATTCTTCTGAGACAGAAAGACGAGCTGAAGAAGCTGAAAGAGAAACAGATAAGCTTAAAAAAGCTCAATTTATGGAGAATCATATCGGCGAAGTCTTTGATGGAATCATCTCAGGTGTAACAGCCTGGGGCATGTTTGTGGAACTCGATAATTCCTGTGAAGGAATGATAAGGGCTGCCAACATGAATGATGATTTCTATGTGTATGATGAGCAGCATATGAAGCTCATTGGTGAACGTTATCATAAAGAATTTTGTCTTGGACAGAAGGTTACTATAAGAGTTGTGGGAGCAGACAGACTTACCAAGACTATTGATTTCAGGCTTCTGGATGAGTTTGAGGAAGATAATCCTGAAATTCATGATGTAGAGGATGAGTTTATTGTTTATTCAGAATCCAGAAAGATTGCTGAGAATAAAGCTAATAAACTCAGGAAGATTATCAGAGATGCGCAGAATTCTTCTGAAGAAGATAATGAGACTCGATTTGATGATAGTGTTTCCGAAAAAACGAAAAAAACAAAAGCGGGTAAAACCAAAGGGCGCATGACTATGCTTGATGGTGAACTGGTAGATATATCAGAGGTGGAACCTGACCCAAGAACCGGAAAAGCAAAGCTTAAGAAGAATGCAAAGAAGAAAGAAGTTTCTTTAAAAAAGAGCAAATCAGGCAGTGGCGCTGATAAGGCAGCATCTGGAAGAAAGGTTTACAAGGTACACAAGTACAAGAAGTCAGCTACCAGCAAGGCAGCCAGAAGTGCTCAGGGCAAAGGCAGGAAAAGAAAGTAAAAGTTACAAGTAAACCGTAGGTTTATTGTACAAATAAGCTATAATTAGTAATAATATATTAAACAAGGATATAATAACATCATGGCAGAAGATAATAAGGCAAGAAAGCTTGTCGCTAATAACAAAAAAGCATATCATGACTACTTTATCGAGGAGAAGTACGAGGCAGGAATCGAGCTCTTTGGTACAGAGGTTAAGTCTATCAGACAAGGAAAGTGCAGTATCAAAGAGGCCTGGATCAGCATAGACAAGGGAGAAGCTTTCATCATGGGCATGAATGTAAGTCCTTATGAGAAAGGTAATATTTTTAATAAGGATCCCTTGCGCGTTAAGAAGCTTCTTTTACACAAGGCAGAGATCAGAAAGCTTGACCAGCAGAAGATGGTTCAGGGCTATACACTTGTACCTCTTGAAGTATATTTCAAGAATGGCAAGGTGAAGGTTGAAGTTGGTCTTGCAAAAGGTAAAAAGCTCTATGACAAACGTGCTGATATGGCCAAGAGGGATCAGCAGAGAGAAGCTTTGAGAGATTATAAAGTGAGTCTGCGATAAACTAAACCTGTGGTATATTGATTTTATAATAATAACTCGATATAATCATAAAGCAACATAACTTAATAAGGGTTAGTAAAGGTTTCGACAGGGATTTTGAAGCTGGAGAAGCTATCCGCAGGATGGTGCGTTAAACCTCAAATTAAAATTAAACGCTAACGATAATTTAGCATACGCTGCCTAAGTGCAGCCCGTCAGCCTGAGTGCACCTACACATTTAGTAACTGGCGTCAAACTTTGTAGGAAACGACATGGCTTAAGCTTTGCGGCTATGGTCGTATCATGAAGCTACCGATTAGTCTTGGTTGTCAATTTCCGGGGCTAAGAGGGAACAGGGATGCAGAATCTCAGAATAATTGACTATGATAGTAGAAGGACAGGGGATGAATTTTTGGACGCGGGTTCGACTCCCGCCTAATCCATTTCTGTGAAAAGAGACGAGCTTATGTTGTTCGTCTCTTTTTCATTTAAAATTAGTAACAAAAAAGAGTATCGTATAAGATACTCTTTTTTGCTTAGTCAATCAAATTATGTCAGATGAGATGATGCAGATCAGTTCCACTGAACATCTACTGCATGGATATTATCGTTGATTGGTACATAAATGTTCCAGTATGTTACGTAATGTGTTTCTTTATCGCAGTCATGGGTGCCGGCCTTATCATAAAGAACAACAGTAGCCTTGTCACCGCTCTTTGAATATACAATTTCCTTTACGCCAACTTCAACTGAACCGGAAATAACTGGTTCGCAGATAACTGCATAATTGTTTTCAAACTTAATCTTTGAGTTTAAAGGGCCATTGTAATTAGCAACGCGCTCAACTCTTATCTCATTAGATGATGCATTTACATTGTTGGTATACACACCGGCACAAATAGCAACTGCTGATACAACTGAAGCAATAGCAACTAAGATCTTTTTCATTTTGATTTTCTCCTTTTCATCAAACTATTTATAGTTTCAAAAATTGATTTGTTGTTTTCGACAAAAAGGATTCTATTATATTTTTTTTATTTTGCAAACAATTTTTTTATTAGAATTTTAGAAAATTTTAATTTTTTGAAATGTTATTAGTGGACGAAATTTAGAATGTGAATAATTGTTTCAAAAGAAACGCATCCGGCGATAAATAGTTTCCGTCGGATGCGTTCAAAAATCTTTATTGTTTATACATTTTCGTGGTATTTGTCGTAAATTTCTGTAAGATAGGTTTTAACTATCTGGATGTTCGACATCTTGCGAAGATTGGTGTTGCCCATAAGTACTGAAATCTCATCTGCAAGAAGAAGCATGTTGAAAATCTTGAGCTTGAACTCATCACGGGTGAGATGATCTACATTTATCTCCATAAGTGGAGCGCCAAGCTTCATAGTAACGTTGTCATCAGCAATACCTGTATGCATGTCGTGTGTATCAGGATCAAATCTTACATAGAGGATAAGGGACTCTTTTTCATACTTCTTGAGTATGAGAGGAGTCTGGTGTGAAACCTCCATCCATTCATAAAGATCTGACTCATCAGGATTCATAAGATATTTGGTGAGCTCTTCTTTATGCTTCTCCATATACTGCATATATTTGCTGGCGTTTGGTCCTGTATATGCCATTTCAACCTTGACGCCGGTCTCGGTTTTAACAAGTCTGCATTTCTCAGCAACTTCTTTTAATTTAAGAGTAGTTTCTGTATTTCCAATAACTTTAAAGGTTCCAGTTTCCAGTTCCTGTCTTAATTCCATTGTTTTCTCCTTGAAATATAGGTTATGCTTAATAAAGTGATACAAGTATAGCATAAAGACTATAAAAATGGTATACTAACTAGAGTTTTGTTTATTCTAAATTATGTGGGGAAAAAATGGCTTCTAGTAATAAAAGGGGAACTTCTAATCATAGATCTACAAAAGGAAGTAAAGCATCTCGTCCAAATTCAAAAAGTGTAAGAAATGTTTCAAGACAGGAAGAAGAAATCGATTATTCCTTAAAAAGTGAAATAATCGTAATTGCTTCCATTGCATTTACTATATTTCTTTTCCTGTGCAATTTTGGTATTTGCGGAAGTCTTGGAAATGCAGTTAGCAGTGTATTATTCGGGCTATTTGGGCTGACAGCTTTTATAGCTCCTATTGTTGCACTTGTTTCTGTTGTCATTGGAATAGCGAATTTTGGTTCAAATGCTTCCATTAGGAAAATCATATCCGGAATTGTCCTGTTCCTTCTTGTGGGTATAATGGCGGATCTTTTGACCGGCAGACCGCAGAATGCTACAGGTTATGATATTGTTTCGATATATAGTCAGTCCAGTTTGGGACGAAATGGCGGTGGCTTCTTCGCGGGATCCCTCGCTTATTTTTCATATAAGTATCTTTCTCTTGTAGGAACAATTCTTCTTATTCTGGTTATTGGTATTGCCAGCTTTGTTGTTTTTACTCAGCATTCTTTTGTTGGAGGTCTCAGAAAAGGCGGAAGGAAGCTTATTGAGCGCACCAGAGAGGATGCGGCCAATTACAGAGAGTACGCCGAGAGACGCAGAATGAAGATGGAGGAGAGAAGAGCACAGATAGAGGAAGAGAAAAGGCTTGCCATCGAACAGAAGGAGGACGAGAAGATCCTTCGAATGGAGAAGAAGGTCAGCGGCGTCATGATCGATACGGCTTTGGATAAGGAGCCGGAAGAAAATGATGATATGACTCCTGTTCATTCTGAACTTGACCCTTCCCAGAAGAAAAAAGTGTTTATTCCTGATGAAGAAGTATCGGATGATATTCATGAGATAGTCCTCAATAAAGGTATTGAGACGGAAGTTGAGCCTGATGGGCAGCGCGTAATGGTCACCTCTCCCAGAATTCATGGAATGGGCTATGATGATACTTACGAAGAAGATAAGGAAGAAATGGAGCAGGTGGAATCAAGAGAAGATGATTCTTCAGCTGAACCTTCAAATGTAATTCAGATGCCTCAAAAAGATACCAGTCTTACTAGGCTTGTTGCTAGAGCAAAGGCTGAACCTGATGATGCTGACGATCTGCTTCCGGATGTTCCGATCCATGCGGAGGATATTGGTAACGGATTAAATGGGGAATATGTGATTCATGCACAGGAACATATTTCCAGAAACCCTTCGGCTTCCTCCAGGATTGAATCTTCAGCACCTTCGAGCGGTCATATTCCCGACGGACCGGGACCGCATACCACGAGCCCAGGGATGGAAAAAGAGATTGAGGCGCACAAGAAAAAGATTCCTAAGAAATATGTGTTCCCACCTTTAAATCTGCTTGAAAAGGGTACCAAAAATAAAAACGCTGATTCTGCAAGACAGCTTAAGGAAACAGCTTTGCAGCTACAGGAAACGCTTAAGACCTTTGGCGTAAACGTAACTGTTACAGATATAAGTCAGGGACCGGCTGTTACCAGATTTGAGCTTCAGCCGGAGGCCGGGGTAAGAGTCAGCAAGATTGTTGGTTTGGCCGATGATATCAAGATGAATCTGGCAGCCAAGGATATTCGTATAGAGGCTCCGATTCCAGGAAAGGCTGCGGTGGGAATTGAGGTTCCTAATAAGGAAAACAGTGCAGTTGCCTTAAGAGATCTTTTAGAATCTAACGAGTTTAAAAACTTTGAGTCGAAGCTTGCTTTTGCAGTTGGAAAAGATATTGCAGGTAAAACTGTGGTTACAGATATCGGTAAAATGCCTCACCTTCTTATAGCAGGAGCGACAGGTTCAGGTAAATCCGTATGTATCAATACCATCATCATGAGCCTTATTTACAAAGCAAAGCCTGAAGAGGTTCAGATGATCATGATTGATCCTAAGATTGTAGAGCTTTCTGTTTATAATGGAATTCCGCATCTTATGATTCCGGTGGTAACAGATCCCAAGAAAGCTGCAGCTGCTCTTAACTGGGCGGTGGCAGAGATGACCAACAGATACAAGAAGTTTGCTGATTCCGGCGTGAGAGATCTAAAAGGCTACAATAAACTTGCGGCTGAATCGGATAATCCAGATATGACGGTTCTTCCGCAGCTCGTAGTAATTGTAGATGAGCTTGCGGACCTTATGATGGTTTCTGCTAATGAAGTAGAGGATGCAATCTGCAGACTTACCCAGCTTGCGAGAGCAGCCGGAATTCACCTTATAATTGCAACACAGAGACCTTCGGTAGATGTAATCACAGGTCTGATTAAAGCCAACATGCCCAGCCGTGTTGCCTTTGCAGTATCTTCAGGTGTTGATTCAAGGACTATCCTTGATATTAATGGCGCTGAGAAACTGCTTGGAAAAGGTGACATGCTGTTTTATCCTCAGGGCTATACGAAGCCTGCAAGAGTACAGGGGGCTTTTGTATCAGATAAAGAGGTTCAGGCAGTTACTGATTTTCTTAGAAATCAGAATATTGAATCAACCTATAGCAGTGAAGATATAGAACAGCAGATAAACAGTATGCAGTCATCAGGAGGTGGAGCATCAGGTCTTTCTTCTGATTCAGGTTCGGATCTTGATGAATACTTTGTTCAGGCTGCAAATATTATTATCGAGAAAGATAAAGCTTCTATTGGCATGCTTCAGCGTGCCTTTAAGATAGGATTTAACAGAGCTGCCAGAATTATGGATCAGCTCTGTGATGCCGGAGTCGTAGGGGACGAGGAGGGGACTAAACCAAGGAAAATCCTTATGACTAAGGCACAGTTTGATGAGTATATGAACTCTCAAACTGAGTAATTTTTGATACTGTTACAGAGGCAAGGAAAGGGCAAAAGGGAGGTTTGAAATGGCTGTAAAGAGTGATATTGAGATTGCACAGGAAGCTACATTGTTTCACATCAGGGACGTTGCTGCTAAGGCAGGTATATCAGAGGACGACCTTGAATACTATGGCAAGTATAAGGCCAAACTTTCGGAGGAGTTTGTTGCTAAGGCTGAAAAAGCTAAAAGAGGCAAACTTATCCTTGTAACCGCAATAAATCCCACTCCGGCAGGAGAAGGCAAGTCTACAACAAGCATTGGTCTTGGTGATGCCATGAACAGGCTTGGATACAAGACTGCTATAGCCTTAAGAGAACCATCTCTTGGACCGTGCTTTGGAATTAAAGGCGGAGCAACAGGTGGCGGATATGCACAGGTAGTTCCTATGGAAGATATCAATCTTCATTTTACCGGTGATTTTCACGCTATTACATCAGCTACAAATCTTCTGGCAGCCATTATAGATAATCACATTCAGCAGGGCAATGAACTTGGAATTGATACAAGACAGATCATCTGGAAAAGAGCTGTGGACATGAATGACAGAGCTCTTAGGAACATCGTTGTTGGTCTTGGGGCAAAGGCTGACGGAGTTCCGAGAGAAGATCACTTTGTAATTACTGTTGCAACAGAGACTATGGCTATTCTCTGTCTTGCAAATGACATGGAGGATCTCAAGAAGAGGCTTTCAAGGATCATTGTTGCTTATACAAGAGACGGTGAGCCTGTTACAGCTGGTCAACTTAATGCTGTTGGTGCTATGGCAGCTCTTTTGAAGGATGCAATCAAGCCTAACCTTGTTCAGACCCTTGAACACAATCCGGTTATTATTCACGGCGGTCCTTTTGCAAATATCGCCCACGGCTGCAATTCTGTAAGAGCTACAAAGACAGCCCTTGGAATTGCTGATTATACAATTACTGAGGCAGGCTTTGGCGCTGACCTCGGTGCTGAAAAGTTCCTGGATATCAAGTGCAGGATGGCAGGTCTTAAGCCAGATGCAGTTGTTCTTGTGGCTACTGTAAGAGCCCTTAAGTACAACGGCGGAGTAGCTAAGAAAGACCTTGGAGAAGAGAATCTTGATGCTCTTAAGAAGGGGATTGTGAACCTTGAAAAGCATATTGAGAATATTCAGAAATACGGCGTGCCTGTAGTTGTGACACTTAATTCATTCCTTACAGATACCAAGGCAGAGACAGATTTTGTTAAGGAGTTCTGCGAGGCTAGAAACTGTAGATTTGCTCTTTCAGAGGTTTGGGCAAAAGGCGGAGAAGGCGGAGAGGAGCTTGCAAAAGAGGTTATTGAAACTCTTAATACCAAGCCAAGCAACTATGCTCCTATATATGGTGATGATTTGTCGCTTAAAGAGAAGATAGAGACTGTCGCCAAGGAAATCTACGGCGCTGACGGCGTTCAGTTTGCAGGGCCTGCTGCAAAGCAGCTTGCAAAGATTGAAGAGATGGGATTTGGAAAACTTCCTGTCTGCATGGCAAAGACCCAGTATTCTCTTTCAGATGACCCAACTCTTCTTGGAAGACCTACCGGATACAACATAGTAGTTCGTGAAGCTTATGTTTCTGCAGGAGCTGGCTTTGTAGTTGCTCTTACCGGAGCCATCGTTACAATGCCGGGACTTCCTAAGCATCCAGCAGCTTATGACATTGATGTTAATGAAGAGGGTAATATAACAGGTCTCTTCTGAGCGATAAGTGGATGAGAGATCACACAAAAGTCTTGCTTGCAATGATTTTTGTGTGAGTTCGAAGACACAACGTACATGAGGAAAAAAGATATGCGAATGAAATGAGCATATCGATTTCCGAATGTACGTAGCGACGCGAAGCTAGTCCCGTTAGGGAGATTACGCAAGCGAAGTAATTCTTATATTGTATGAGTTCTTGGATAAAATTACAGAAATCCGCACTTGCTGCGGGTTTCGTGAGAACATGATTCAAGAGTCAACCAAGCCCTGCGACGTTAGTCGCCTTCAAATGGCTTGGTTGATACATTCTTGGATTTTATATCCA
>JAFPVA010000028.1 GCA_017413105.1 Butyrivibrio sp.
CACAGGCAGGCAATCAGCTGCCCGAACATTATATAGAGATAAATATCATAAGAGCAATATGGCAAATATATATGTGTAAGAGTTACTTCTAGACCTCTAGAATTTACTCTTGCAAACTGGAATTAAAATATACATTTAAGTAAGCAGAAGATGCTTCTCTTTTTTTGCAGTTTTGTTCGAACATATGTACTATTTGCGCTTTGTCTGATATAATAGGTACATTGAATGAAGAAGTACTTAAAAGGTGCAAGATTTGCCCCTTGAAGCAGGCGCGACATCTAAACCAACAAAGGATTATGAGTTATCGCGCTATGCATGCTACTTAATCGTACAGAATGGTGATCCGCGTAAAGAAGTAATTGCGCTTGGTCAAACATATTTTGCAATCCAAACATATAGGCAAGAAGTAGCAGATCATTTTAATCAGTTAGATGAGGACAGAAGGCGTCTTGTTGTTAGAGGTGATATAAAGCAATATGCGGGATATATGTTACAAGAGATACAGAGTTAATGCATAGGCATTATATAATGCCGGAAAGCTATGATTGGGGGATCAGCACATGAGTATAACGTTGAAAACTGTAGAACGAGATGATGTTGAAATACTATGGAAGATGCAGATAGAGGGATTCTCAGGGCTGTTGGAGAAATATCATGATTACGATTTGAGTCCGGCTGCGGAAGGCATGGATAAAGTGATGGCAAGGTTTGACCAGCCCTGGACTACTTACTTTTTCATCATGGCAGATGATGAAAAGGTTGGTGCTATCCGCATAGTAGATAAAAAAGGCGGTAGCAGAAAACGCATCTCACCAATATGGATCATGTCGGAGCATAGGAATAAAGGATATGCCCAGCAGGCAATCCTTGAGGCAGAGAAGATATACGGACCGGATAATTGGTGCCTGGACACGATACTACAAGAGAAGGGCAACCTTCATCTATATGAGAAACTTGGCTACCATCAGACCGGCAAGATTGATAAGATAAGCGACTGTATGGATATTGTTTTCTATGAGAAAGATTGAGGTAGCTAATAATGATCACACATCCAATAGCTCCGGTTTTTGATAAGGAATCAAGAGTTTTGATATTGGGAAGTTTTCCTTCAGTCAAGTCGCGGGAAGCTATGTTTTTCTATGGGCATCCACAGAATAGATTCTGGAAGGTGATAGCGACGGTATGCAATGAGGAGCTTCCGGATACTATCGAAGAGAAGAAAGCTCTTTTACTTAGGAACCATATAGCGGTTTGGGATGTGATAGCAAGCTGCGATATTGAAGGATCCTCCGATTCAAGCATTAAGAATGTCAAGGCCAATGACCTCTCTGTGATTCTTGATAATGCCAGAATCCGGGCTATTTATGCTAATGGTAAAACTGCTGAGAAATATTATAAGAAATATATTGAGAAAAAGATAAACAGAAAGGCCCTGTGTCTTCCCTCAACGAGCCCCGCTAATGCAGCCTGGAATATAGAGCGGCTTACAGAGGAATGGCGTGTGATCAGAGACGAATAGGAGGCAGAATAGATGTATGAAGAACTGATAGCTCCAAGCTTCAGGGGTGTTGCATATGTACTAAGGAATGATGAAGTGGTATTGGAATATGCCGGTGGTTGCAGAGATTATGCCAATGAATTGCCCAATACAACAATACCGGCTATGTGGTTCTTGCAATGATCATTGAGCGGTTAACAAGGCAGCCTTTTGACGAGTATCTAAGAGAAAATGTTTTTGAACCTTGTAATATGTCGGGCACAGGGTATTATGAACTGGACAGGTTACCTGCAAAATGCGCGGTTAACTATGTGTGGTGTAACAGTGCGGAGGATCTTAGGACGAACATTTTCTGTGTGGATGCAAAAGGAACAGGTGCCGGAGGAGCATTTATCACGGTAAAGGATATAGCGAACTTTTGGAAAGGTCTGCTTGAAGGTAAGCTTCTGTCTACAGAAATGACAGCTTCTATGTTAAAAAAACATAGCGGAGAAGGTGATGATCCGGAAGAAGGATACTACGGATACGGAGTATGGATCATTGATGGCAATGGCGGAGAGGATATTCCATACTTTCAGGGCTGCGATCCCGGAGTTAGCTTTATCTCGGAGTACAATCCAAACAAAAACATGATCTCAGTGTATGTAAGTAATTACGGCGATAATGTCTGGAAGATAGCCAGGGACATCAGAAACGCCTTAAATTGAGGATAGTATAAAAAAGTTAGTTGGAGGACGGGGAATTTATGGCATCAAGTATAATACATCTGGCGGTTACAAAAGAACTGACTAAGAGATATAAATTCAAGGATGAGAACAGGCTTAAGTTCGGGGCAATCCTTCCGGACGCGGGAAGGGGAAAGGACAGTCATTTAAAAAAGGCTGTTTGGGGATTAAACAAAAGAGTATATGACTTTGAGCGCTTCAGAGCTGAATACGGGGAGCTTATGAAGAGCGATGATCTGTATCTTGGCTATTATCTTCACCTTGTTCAGGACATCTGCTACAGACATTTTGTCTATGATAAATATAACTGGAATCCCACGATTCCGGGGAATGTTGAGAAGCTTCACAAGGATTATTCAATAATCAATTCTTATGTGATTTCCAAATATGAATTAAAGAACGACATTGAAGCTCCTGCTGATTTTGATAAAGAGCAGCTGGTTAGCCTCAGTGCTTTTGATGTGCCCTGGCTCATGAAGTCAATGGCTGATTATTTTGTTCCTGTACCGGAGGAGGATATATTCTTTTTCACAAAGGAGATGGCTGATGAGTTCATTGCAGAAGCGGTGGAGCTGTGCCTTAAGGAGCTGAAAGCACTGGAAACAGGGGAAGGCATGATAGAGAGCTACGACAATGCATGGGGAAACAAGCCCTATTCATTATTGGAGACAACCCTGAACACTAGAGATCTGGCCGGATACAGGATTGACGGTACAGAGAATTATACAAGCTATGGCAGAGTCATAAGAAGCGATGTGGCTAATTACCCTTCCGAGAAGGATATCGCTTTTTTACAGAATTCCCATATTACAACTATTATCGATATGAGATCTGCGGAGGAAAAAGAGAGAAAGCCACATGGCCTTGCGAACATGGAAGGCTTCCATTATCACGACATTACCATAGATGAGGGCAGCGGAGTTCCTGAAAGTGTGGAGGCTGTTCCGGGCAGCTATTTCAAAATAGCGCATGCGCCTAAACTGGCAGAAGTATTCAGGACAATTGCCGGGTCAGAGGCAGGAGTTATGTTTAACTGCTCTGCGGGAAAAGACAGGTCCGGCGTAGTAGCAGCGCTTTTGTTGTGGCTGTGCGGCGTAAGGAAAAGCGATATTGTCTACGATTATATGAGAACCAAGGAGAATGACAGGGAGCGCTTTGAGCTTATACACAAGAACTTCCCTGATCTGGACATGAATATCGTCATTCCCAATGAGAATAATATGTACAGATTTATGGAGCTGATAGAAGCTAATCATGGAACTGTTCAGGATTATTTTTCTTCGATTGGAATCACAACTGATATTCAGCAAAAGATTATAGAAAAGCTATGTGAAGGATAAAGGGGATTTAATATATATGTCTAAGGTAATAATGACCTGCGGATTAATTTGTTGTGGGAAAAGCACATATGCCAAAAGGATTAAGAGCGAGAGCGGTGCAGTCATTCTCTCTATTGATGATCTAACGCTTTCTATGTTCCCAGAGGGAGCTGGAGATATGCATGATACTTATGTAATGCGTGCAGAAAGGTACCTACTGGAATTATCTCTTCAGATTTTGAATTCTGGAATAAATGTAATTCTTGACTGGGGACTTTGGAACAGAGCTACAAGGGATAGAATCAAAGAATTCTATGCTTCCCACGGAGATATAAAAGCAGAGCTGCATTATCTTAAGGTTTCACCTGAAGTGTGGGAGGAAAGAATCAATAAAAGAAATGCATCGGGTGAAGCTGCGTATTATGTTGATGAAGGTTTGCTTAATAAGGTAAAATCATTATTCGAAGAGCCATCCGAAGATGAAGTAGATGTGCTAGTCGAGAGTTAACTACGAAGATGAGAAAGTCTAAGGTATATCTTTGGGATCTTAAGGAAGATATCGGCTATGTGGATGAAGTGGATGTAGTGGCGAAATAATTTAGGCAACGGAGGCAGCTATGATATATAACATGAATTTGTGGGATGATTCTTTCCAGGCGATAAAGGGAAAGTGGAAAACGATAGAAATGCGTCTGAATGATGAAAAAAGATCCGCCATAAATGTTGGAGATGCTATTGAGTTTACCAACACCAAAACTAATGAAAAGATGCATTGCATAGTTGAAAAAATTTATAAATATAGGGATTTTGAGGAATTATACAGTAGTCATGATAAATTATCCATTGGATACAAGGAAGGTGAAATAGCTGATCCTAAGGATATGCTACAGTATTATTCTAAAGCAGATATAGAAAAATATGGAGTCCTTGGGATAGAGCTTACAGTCACTGACGATGAAAGTCTTCAATTGCCGGAAATGCTTGAACGGACAACGCTATATGAAAGTGATTATGTTTGTCTTTATGCAGATAAGGTAAAGCTTCCAAGTGGATACATAATAGATAAATATCATCAGATTCATTATCCCCATGAATCTGTAGTTATAGCCATTTTTAATGAAAAAGCTGAAATACTGATGATTCGCGAGAAGAGATATACAGTCCACAGACTGGAATGGGAGGTTCCTGCCGGAAGAATAGAGGATGGGGAAACAAAAGAGGAAGCGGCCAGAAGAGAAGCCATGGAAGAAACAGGCTGTACGCTAAAAGAACTTAAGTTTCTCTGCACGCAGAACCCCGCCAATGGAATGTCAGATTGTACTCTGCATGTGTTTGCGGCAAAAGTAGATTCCGAAAATAGTATCCAGGATGTAGATGAGGTCGCTTATAAGAAGTGGATGCCAATATCTGAGGTGAAGGAGCTGCTTAAAAATAATGAAACTAAGGATGGTGTATCTATTTTAGCAATTCTTTTTGCACTTCAGTTTTATGAGTGCTGATTTCGACCTAATGGCAGGCTTTACCATATTTGAGAATGACTGTTTTATAAAGGGGAGTGTATGGATAGAAAAGATATATTAGGGAACGAAATAAAATCAGAGTGTGTCGGTTGTGCTATTGTGAGAGGGGAGATACAACTTCCGGGTGGCGTTATTTATGATGGTAAATCAATCATTTTGGCGGCAGATCCTGAGATACCAATTCCGGGATTTCTCATAATTACAAGCAAAAGGCATATTCAGTCTTTTGCAGAATTGTCTTCAGAAGAACGAACCGAGATAGGGGACATAATAGCACTGGCCCAAAAGGCAATAAAGGATCTGAAAATTGCTGAAACTGTAACGCTGGTGCAGGAAGAACGCTCTAAGCATTTTCATATATGGATTTTTCCTAATCAGGAATGGATGCAGGAAAAATTTGGATATGGGTTGCAGTATTTACGTAAAATTAATGCATATGCAAGGGAAAATGCGTCTGATGAAGATGTTATTAGAGTTATAAAAGTTGCAGAAGAGATTAAGGAATATATGCAAAAATATGCTAAAATGGGGTTGTAACTATTTGGAGATTTTCTGTGGAGAATGATTATGGGTATAGCTGTTAAAGATAAAAAGATAGCTGCCAAAGA
>JAFPVA010000300.1 GCA_017413105.1 Butyrivibrio sp.
TGCATATGGGACCACTCCCATATTCTGGAACACATTTATGATCAGATTTGCAAGTAGGACATTCATACATCCAACTCCCATTACAAGTCCTAGCTGATTTTTGCTTTTTGCTGATGCTATGCATCCGGTTATGATCATTGCTACCACAGCAGCAACTACAACTAACACGATGACAAGACCATATTTGTTAGCCAAATAAAGAAGAAGAAAGTCACTGTTAGGATTTGGCAACGCACCCAAAAGCTCTTTTCCGGAATCCCCCACCATGTTAACTTCATTAAATGAGCGTACAGTTCGTGTTAGAAATGCAGCATCATTATCAAGATAAAGAAACGCTCTGATCCTCTCCATCTGATAATTTGCCAGAGAGCCTGTTCTGTAAAGCAATGCAAGTATGGCTAATGGGAGCACAGTGATTGAAGCCCATAGCGCGGCAATCGTAATCTTCTTAGGAACTTTAAACCATCCTTTAGCAACAGCTATTGAGAGCTGAACTGCCATAGTCATTACAAGTACCAATGCCGTCATAAATCTCGGCCATTTTAATACAAATACTGCCGGAACTATCATCCAGATAAGCACCTTAAGGAAAGCACCCGCACTCCCTCCGCGATACTTGTAAACTATTGCCCCATAAAGCGGAACATATAAAAGCATAAACGCTGACGTAAGAAAGCGTACCGGTCCCACTGTCAGATACATATGCACCCCATTGATTGTTAATCCCAGACTTCCAAGGAGCAAAGCCACGAACATGGCAATAGCTATAACCTTTGCATATTTAGCAATAACAGTATAGTCGATCATATATATAACGATCATGGCAATTAATCCTGCCAGGACATTAGTATAAAAAACATGGCTTCCGATGACACTTATACTTGCATCATGTGCTGATGCATCTAAAACCATGAGTTCATGAACTACACTGCTTGCAATTCCTATCAGAACAGCGATAGCAACTACACTCCAAGCAATCCTTGGCCTATGTATCCTATCCATGGAAATTCCTACCTCAATGGGATCTCCCATATCAGCTACGGCAGCTTTTTCGGCTTCTTCCCTGTCCATTCCAACACCCATGTTGTCATTGATCTGATCTTCAATATGAGAACGTATTTCCCCTTCAATGCCTTTATGAGCCTTCTTAAACCTCACCTGTTCAAGAAGTTTTCTGATATACTCCTCCATTGTCACACCTCCAATGCCAAAACATTTGCTATTGCGCCTGAATACTCATTCCACTCTTCTGTTTTGCTTTTGAGGAGTTTTTTTCCTTCTTTAGTAATGCTGTAGTATTTCCTTGTTTTACCAAGAAACTCCTGCTCATAAACAGTAAGCATACCCTTCTCTTCAAGACCATGAAGAAGTGGATAAAGAGTACCAGCCTTTAGCTCAAATACATTCTGGGACTTCTTTCTAAGAGTATCGATCATCTCATATCCGTACATGTCTTTTTCTGATAAAAGCTTAAGTATCAGCATTGTCATACTTCCTGTTAAAAGAGATTTATCAACAGCCATCATGTCCTCCTTATATAGATAGTCTATATATTGCTTATCTATATACTATATCGTTGTTCGATATATGTCAATAAAAAAAGAGCCCCCTATGACAGTTGTGAACCTGGGAGACTTATGTCTGCAGGGATAAATAATAAGTATAAAAAAGTCATTCTTAACTTCTGCCTGGTAGTAACTGCTCATGGTTCCACTGTGCGGAGCTCCACACTTACTTCTCTGCCTGTCTTCTCATACAGCTTCTGCTCCAGATCTTTTGCGATATTCTCTTTAAATGTCTCAAAGTCCATGTTCTTTTCTTCTCCTTCTTGTTTTTTCCACGAAAAAAGCACCTGCACAGGCAAGCCATTTCTTACCCGTTCAGGTGCTTCATGTTACGTTTATTTTCTTTTGCAAAAGAAATTGTCCCGGACTTGTGTATCTCTGTTTCACATCCTTTGGACATTATAATAATATCATGGATATTTTAAGAATAAAATCTACAGCATAACTACAATATAGCTACAGAATAACTACAAAATGGCTACTGTACACTGACAAAAGACAGCTCATCTTCCTTCCCCTGGTCCAGAATAGCAAGAAGCCTGTAAGCAGGTCCAGTTGGATGTGTTCGTCCAAGTTCCCATGCCTCAACAGTCTTTTTTGAAACTCCCATATAATTTGCAAAGACAGCCTGGGTCATTCCGGCCTTATTGCGTATAGATTTAATCTCTTCATTAGAATACTTGGTAACAGGTGCAATCAGAAATATTGTTGTTTTCGCTTTGCCATTACCGCGTTCAAAATCTATCGCTTCCTGTACCCCATCGCGAAGATCATCAAATAATGAACTCATGACTTCCTATTCCTCAGTTCCTTCCATTACTGGTTCAGACTTTGTTTCAAGTGCTTTTGCGAATGCTGATATGACTGTTATTGTCATGTCATTGCCCATGGTTTCAGCCGCATTATTCCGAAGGCTTAACCCTTAAACCTATAAAACCTCCTCAGAAGAAAGATACTTTCTGACTTTCTCCAAAAGATTTCTTGCTCTCTTTACTTGTTCCGAACACTCGTCTTTACTAGTAACATAGAAATCATCATAATCAGAAGCTGTTCTGATACGTTCCATCCCCTGGAAAGCGCTCATATCACCTCGGTCAAAATACTCAGAAGGAACATGAATAAACTCCA
>JAFPVA010000301.1 GCA_017413105.1 Butyrivibrio sp.
AGGTGTCATCACCAACGATACGTCCGAGAGGATTCTTAAATACGTTGTCTACAATCCCGCTCCTGCTGATCCCAAGCTCATTTGCATATACATCGGCCGCAGGTTTGTTATCCAGTGTGCAGAGTTCCTTTTTAGCCAGATTAACCTTTGTCGCAACATGAGTTTTGGCATTTTCCGGCATAGCATAGATATTCTCTGAATATGTTCAGAGCTTTCCACTGGTGTTCTTTACCAGAAGGTAAGCACAAGCGTCTTCATAAAGCTCACCGTTTACACATACCTTACTTACCTTACCGGACGGAGTTCCGAAAACAGTTCCTCCCAGGATCGGCACTTTTGCCTTTTCAAGAGCAACATTCATTGAGGTAACAAGTCTCTCCTCATCATTTGTACAAAACTCAAGGCAAACACAGTCCTGACTTCCTGGTCTGACCTCACTGATCGCATTTTCAAGGCCAACTATATCATAAAGAGGAGAAGAAGAAAGGTATCTTAAAGCTCCCGCCTTACAGGTTGCTCCACTTTCAAATGCAACTACGATAAGGATCTTATCTGTTGCATCGGATTCTATGTAAGAAGTTCCTCCGGTTCCTATAATAGGAGTCCCGGGGAATTTTCCTGCAAGTAATGCGGATACTTCTTCCAATAGTTCAAATGGTGATTGGAACAGAATACCTGCTGCAGAAGAAATGCCACCTGTTGCTTCCTTAACAGCTGCCTCTGCGCTCGTGTTCTTAGATTTGCCTACCTTAACCTGCACAGCTAAACCTCCTTTTATAATCACAATACAATTAATATGTTCTTAAAGATAAAAAAGCATATACCTACACACGGATTTTATCATATATCCGGTACATTATTCTCTAAATTATGTATTGAATAATAATGAATTTACGCACAAAAAGAGCCATAGCAACTAAGCTATGACTCTTAAATCATGTTGTAAAGTATTAGTGGTGGAAGAGACGAAGTCCTGTAAATGCCATTACCATATCATGGCTGTTAGCTGCCTCAATAACATTGTCATCTCTTACAGAACCGCCAGGCTGAGCCACATACTTAACACCGCTCTTAAATGCTCTCTCGATATTGTCTCCAAATGGGAAGAAAGCGTCTGAGCCAAGGGCTACATCAGTGTTCTTGTCAAGCCATGCTCTCTTTTCCTCTCTTGTAAATACCGGTGGCTTCTCCTTAAAGATGTTCTGCCACTTGCCCTCTTCAAGCACGTCCATATAATCCTCACCGATGTAGAGGTCGATCGCATTATCTCTGTCCGGGCGCTTAATGCTGTCAAGGAAAGGAAGGTTAAGAACCTGCGGAGCCTGGCGAAGGAACCAGTTATCAGCCTTGGAACCGGCAAGTCTTGTGCAGTGGATTCTGGACTGCTGTCCGGCGCCGATACCGATGGCCTGGCCGCCCTTTACATAGCAAACAGAATTGGACTGTGTGTACTTAAGAGTAATAAGGGCAATGATGAGGTCAATCTTTGCTGACTCAGGAAGTTCCTTGTTTTCTGTTACGATATTTGAAAGCATGTCATCACCAATTTCAACAAAGTTGTGACCCTGCTCGAAAGTAACGCCAAACACCTGCTTCTTTTCAATATCAGCTGGTACATAATTCTCATCAATCTTGATTACTGCATAGTTGCCGCCCTTTTTAGCCTTAAGGATCTCAAGAGCCTCATCTGTATAACCCGGAGCGATGATTCCGTCTGAAACCTCTCTCTTTACAAGCTTTGCTGTATCAGCATCACAAACATCGGAAAGTGAGATGAAATCTCCGAAGGATGACATTCTGTCTGCACCGCGGGCTCTTGCATAAGCGTTAGCAAGAGGGCTGAGCTCGCCAAGGTCTTCTACCCAGTATATCTTTTTCTCGATATCTGAAAGTGGTGTGCCTACAGCAGCTCCTGCAGGTGATACGTGCTTAAAAGATGTTGCTGCAGGAAGCCCTGTTGCCTTTTTAAGCTCAGAAACCAGCTGCCATCCGTTAAGGGCATCAAGAAGGTTGATATATCCGGGTCTTCCGTTAAGTACCTCGATAGGAAGGTCTGATCCATCCTCCATGTATACTCTTGAAGGCTTCTGGTTAGGGTTGCATCCGTATTTAAGCTGAATCTCGTTCATGTTTTTCTCCTCCGTTATAATTAAATTTCAAATGTTATATTATGCATTCTTGTTGATGATGCGGCTCTCGTATTTACCTGTAGCTATCTCGATGTATCTGGTGAAAAGAGATACCTTGTTATCTGCATTTAACGCATTCCAAACGTTCTTTGTGAAGGTATCGATATCACCCTCGATATTTACAAGAGTTGGCTCTCCCTCATAGCTTGGAAGCGGATTACCATCGCCCATGTAAGTGTGGATGAAATATCCCTCGCCGGCCTTTGGATTCTCGTAAGTGAACGTAAATCTCTGACAGGATGATGGATCACCGTGATTGCTCTTTAAGATTGACATGGCAAAATCATACTTTCCATCAGCAACATTCATGATTCCTGAGATTCTTGGTGTATAGTTCGGAGCATCAGGCTCGAACTCTCTTGTTCTAAGGGACTGCTCAAAGGTCTGTCCCTCCTTCATAAGGTCATAGATAGTATCTGTCTGATCACCGTTAGTTACAATTGTTGAGTTTCCAAGAACCCTTACAGGTGCATAGATGATAAGGCTTGGATCCTCCATCTTGGACGGATCAAAGGCCTGTGTGCGGATTCCTTCACCATCCTCTACGAATACTCTGTTTCTGGAGTTCTCACTTCTTCCCATGATGAAATATGCACATGCTGCATACTTTCCATCAGGAGTTGTTCCGATAACAATTCCTCTTCCGGGATAAGTTGTGCTGCTGATCTCCTTCTGTAAATCTACCATGATTTCTCCTTTCGAAATGCTTGCGTGCGCCCTGCTTCTGTTTCTGCGTGAAAAGCAGCACACGCACGCAAAAAACCGCCTGGGTAACCCACTACAAAGCGGTTGCCCAGGCGGTCGACATTCATATTATTAATCTATACTCCCTTGTGGTTGCCCACTTATCCGCCAGTCATATAGACACTTATAACATACAATAATCAGCTGTGATTTTCAACAACAACCATCTGTTATCGTGAAAATACAGATTCTGTAAGAGTTTGTAAAATCTATAGAACTGCGTTCATAACTCAATTCCAATCAGTCGCCGACCTTTTCAAGGATAAAGTCATCCACTGTGCCCCAACTGCCCTTATTTGAAATATAGTGAACACCTATGGTTACGGTATCACCCTCTGCAATCCTGATATCCGGGATCACCGGATTCTTCCACTCTGCCCAGTTGGTTACCATGAAGGACTTCGTATACTCTTTTCCATTTACAACAGCATAAAGAGTAAGCTCCGAATCCTCTGTAGTATCACCGCCCTGTGCAAAGCACTGCAGTGAATAGGTTCCGGCAGTGATGTCCTTAATTTTCTGCTCAACCTTGAAATCCACCTTGCCATCTCCTGCCCAGAAATGAAGGGCTTTTGAACCAGAGTGGGCATCATCTGATTTATCCTGGAAATCTGTAGGGTCTGAGCCATTTGAACTTATCTCCCACATTGAAGTATCCTCATCCTCAAAGCTGGGATTTACAACCACATTGGGAAGGTTTACAGCCACATGACAGGTCAAGGTTGTTCCATCATCTACAGTTCCCTTTATCTCATACTTACCTTCTTTGGTATTATCAATCTTTGAAACAGCATCCTTATCCCATGAGACACTTACCTTTGTATTCTTGGAGGTGTCATTATAAATAACATCCGTTTTCTCCGGAAGCTTTATTTCATCCCCTGTTACGAAGTTGCAATACACATCCGGAACAGCGTCTATCTGCAGCTGAGCCTCAGCTCCGGTCCTTATGAGTTTAAAGACATTAAGTGATGGAAGGGGATTTCCTGCAAAGCTAAAGAGTGCCTGATTGTCCCAGGAGCAACCACCATAGTACAGGCCTGCATCATCAGGATCATAGACTCCGGCGTAGCTGCTTGCCCACCCACTTCCGTAGGTCTCCCAGATTTCTGAATTGTTATCGGTATTTGCTCCCACAGGAAGCCAGACTCCTTCCCAGTAAAAGATTCCGAGAGCCCCGGCTTCATTAGCTGCTGCCATGGTATCCCTTAGTATATTTGCCTGTCCCTGAACCGTTGCGGGATATCCTTCAACTATGTCATCGGTTCCGGATACGCTGTTTCCGCTTCCATCACCATCCTGTGAAGTGTAGCAGTAAGAAGTCTCTGCGATCACTACATCTTTTCCATATCCATCACGAATCATCTTCACTACATTTTGCATATTCTCGAAAGTTCCATCCCAGAAAGGATAGAAGGATAGTCCGATCACATCGTAGTCAACACCTGCAAGTCCAAGATTCTTTACACGGTTTTCCACCTGGTCGATGTCCTCGATGTTGGTATAGTGAACGAGAATCGTTATTTCTTTTCCGAATTCCTCTGATATTTCCCTTACAGCCTTACTTCCCGCTGCCAAAAGAGCTGTGACATTTGCCTGGGAGTTCTCACCGCTCATTCCATAGTTTATCTCATTGCCGATCTGGACCATTCCCACGTCCACGCCGGCATCCAAAAGCTGTGTCAGACTATCCTTTGTAAAGTCATAGAGAGCCTGGCTCTTTTCTTTTACCGACATGCCCTCCCAGGCCTTGGGAGTAAGCTGCCTCTTAGGGTCAGCCCAAAAGTCCGAATAATGGAAGTCTATGCTGACCTTCATTCCGTACTGAGTAGCTCTTTTACCAAGCTCAATTGCCGTCGGCACGTCGTTGTTTCCTCCGCCGTAGCCATGCCCGGCTTCATCGTATGGATCGTTCCAGACTCTGAGCCTTATGTAGTTGACACCGGCTTCTGATAAAGTCTTAAAGACATCCGCTTCTTTTCCGTCAAAATCATAGTACCTGACTCCGCTGTTTTCCTCCACAAGGACAGACGAAGCATCCATTCCGCATATAAAGTCCTCCGGAAGGTTCTCAATTTTTTTTACAAATATCTCCTGTGACAGATCAAGGTCATCCTGTGGTGTCACGCTGTCCACCTTATCTCGTGGAGTTGCAGGCGTTATTTTTTCAATCGTCCCGGAATCTGATGAATTAGCGTCACCGCTTTCTTTAGCAGCTTCGGTATCTGCGGCATCATTTTCACTTGCAACAGCTTCTGAATTCTGACCATCTTTCGTGTCATTTGTCTCTTCTAAATCACTCTGCGCTGTTTGCCCGGTGCTCTGATTCCCATCTGCCTGACTCTTTCCGCATCCAAAGAGACTTCCCGCTATGAGAGTTGTACCAATCAATGCGCTTATCAACCTGTAGTCCTTCCTTTTCATACCTATTTTTCCCCTTTTCCTTTTACCACATTGTTTCACGTGCAGCTATCTTGAAACGACTTCTTTGCACCACTAGGTTATATCATAACCCATTTTAGGTACTTTTAGGAAATTTTTAGGTTCGATTTATATAATGCCAAAGTAAAATCAATAATAATGTGAAAAAGAAAAAGAAGGGAGAGAAAAGGTGCAGTATCGACATGAGTTAAAACATGATATTACGGCATCGGATATGATCGCGATACGCCAGAGAATGCGGGCAATCGCAGAGTCTGACTCGCACGCAATCAATGGTCAGTACCTGATACGAAGCCTGTATTTTGATACTCCTACGGACAAAGCTCTTTTTGAGAAGCAAAATGGGGTCAGCAGGCGGCACAAATTCAGGATCAGGTATTATAACGGCGATAAATCGGTCATACACCTGGAAAAGAAATGTAAGGTAGGCGGTCTTGGCCTTAAGGTTTCTGCAAACCTGACCGAGGAAATGGCGCAAAAAATCGTGGATGGCGACATAAAATGGATGCGGGATTCGGAAGATGAGCTGATCAAAGAGCTCTACACGCATATGGTAACTGAAAACCTTGCGCCAAAGGTTATTGTAGATTATACCAGATAGCCATTTATCTACAGGCCCGGAAATGTGAGGGTAACCCTGGACTACAACGTCAGGACAGGCCTTAGCAGCACAGATTTCTTAAACACGCAATGCGTAACAATTCCCGCAGCACAGGGAATCTGCATTATGGAAGTTAAGTGGGATGATTTCCTGCCGGAGATAATCAGGGATGCAGTCCAACTGCCCCACGGACGCACAGGCTCTTTTTCCAAGTATGAGGCCTGCAGGGAACCTATGATGGCCCCGGGTGTACTGTCTTACATCTAATGAAATGCCGACCAAACACTGTTGAAACTTTCAGACACAGCATATAGATTCATAGACAATCAATTTCGTTAATTATGAATGTGACAGTAGTACTAGGTCAGTGCAAATATTTCAAAAAAATAAAATTACAAATATGAAAGAGGAAAAGAAAAATGACATTCAATGACATCTTTAAATCAAGTTTTTTGGAAAACGTAACAAGCATCAGCATCCTTGATATGGTGCTGGCAATGATACTTGCCTTCGCAATCGGCATGTTTATCTTTTTGATCTACAAAAAGACCTATCAGGGAGTTATGTACTCCTCAAGCTTCGGTGTTACACTTGTAGCCCTTACAATGATCACAACACTTGTAATTCTTGCAGTTACCAGCAACGTAGTTCTTTCACTTGGTATGGTCGGTGCCCTTTCCATCGTTCGTTTCAGAACAGCAATAAAGGAGCCCCTTGATATTGCCTTTTTATTCTGGTCAATCGCAGTTGGTATCGTACTTGCAGCAGGAATGATTCCTCTTGCAGTATTCGGAAGCGTAGTTATCGGAATAATCCTTCTTGTATTTACCAACAGAAAGTCACATATCATTCCTTATATCATCGTGCTTAACTGCGACGGCCATGACAGCGAGGTAAAGGCTGCAGAGCTTATTAAGATCAAGACTCAGCGTATGATCGTAAAGAGCAAGAGTGCTCAGAAAGGCAATCTCGAGATAAATTACGAGGTAAGACTTAAGGAAGACAATACAGATTTCATAAATGAACTCGCAGGCCTTAGCGGCGTAAACAGCGCAGTTCTTGTAAGCTACAACGGCGAATACATGGGATGATCAGCGGGGTATTTGACTTAGAAAGGAGCTCCGGCCGATCCATGCCGGATAATTAAGATATGTCAACACACAAGAATATAGATAGAATATGCATCATCATAACTATCCTTGCCGTGATTGTTACAGCTCTTTTCATGAATGGAACTAAGCTTGGAATAGTTGCCGATGACTCAGTGGACATGAGTTATGAGAACACTCTGTTTGACGACAGCTACGTCCATTCCATTGATATTGAGATAGATGACTGGGATTCTTTTCTGGAAACAGCAACCAGTGAGGAATATACAGCAGTAAACGTAACTATTGATGGTGAAAAGATAAAAAACGTTGCACTCAGGGCAAAGGGTAACACCTCTCTGTCTACAGTTTCACAGCTCGGCAGCGAAAGGTACAGCTTAAAGATCGAGTTTGACCGCTATCAGGATAGCACCAACTATCACGGTCTGGACAAACTCTGTCTCAACAACCTGATTCAGGATTACACCATGATGAAGGACTATATCGCTTACAAACTCATGAATGAGTTTGGAGCAGCTTCTCCTCTTGTCAGCTATGTTTATGTAACCATTAACGGCGAGGACTGGGGACTTTTCCTGGCAGTCGAGGCAGTTGAAGATTCTTTCCTTGAGAGGAACTACGGCACAAATTATGGTGACCTCTACAAACCCGATACCATGAGTATGGGTGGTGGTCGTGGTAACGGCGGCGACTTCGATATGCGTGATATGGACTTCGACGAGCTGGGAATCAAGAATCCATTTGAAAATAGCGAAGACGACAACGATGAGAGCAGCAGTAACGATAACACCAAGGATTCCGGTAAAGATAACAGCGAAGATAGTCGTCCCGGTAAAGGCAGCAGTAGTCCCGGCGGTGACAATAATGGCAAATCGAGTGGTAGTCACAGCCACAAACGCAGCGGCGGTCCCGACAGAAGCAAGGGCAGCGAGTCCAAAGATAGCTCCGACACAAATGAAAGTAACGACAATAACGGATTCCCGGGCGGCGATTTCGGTGGTTTCCCAGGTGGCGGTCCCGGCGGCGAATCTGATTCGGATTCAGATTCCGATAATCCGTTCAGTGGCGGATTCGGCATGGGAAGCGATGAAGCAAAGCTCAAATATATTGACGACGATACAGACAGCTACTCCACTATTTGGAACAGCGCCAAGACAACAGTCACAAATTCAGATAAGACAAGACTTATCAAGGCTTTGAAGAATCTCAATGAAGGTCTTGCAGAAGGTGACGAGGAGCAGATTGCAGAAGCAGTTGATATCGACGCAGTTCTGCGCTATATGGTAGTCCATAGCTTTGTTGTTAACGGTGACAGCTACACAGGAAGCATGATCCACAACTACTACCTCTACGAAGAGAACGGTAAGTTATCAATGATTCCTTGGGATTATAACCTGGCCTATGGAACTTTCCAGGGACAGGATGCCGACAGCATCGTAAATGATCCTATAGACAATCCTCAGTCCATTACTGCCGGCGACACCGACAGACCAATGTTCTCCTGGATCATTTCCAGCGATGAATACACTGAAATGTATCATGAGTACTATGAAGCTTTCCTTGAACAGTTCTACGATAGCGGATATCTTACTGATCTGATAGACAGCACCTACGAGATGATCTACTCCTATGTTGAGAAGGATCCTACCAAGTTCTGTGAGATGTCAGAATTTGAAAAAGCTGTTGAGACAATGCGCGAATTTGTAAGCTTAAGATTCCAGAGTATCGAAGGTCAGCTGGACGGTAGCATAGGTTCCACAGACGCAGCGCAGGCTGAGAACCCTGATGCCCTCATTGACGCTTCCTCCATAACCATCTCCGACATGGGCTCCATGGGCGGCGGCATGGGTGGTGGCCCAGGCGGCGGCATGGGCGGCGGCATGGGTGGTGGCCCAGGCGACGATTCCGACAGTGATAGCGGCAGTCCTTTCGGCGGATTCCCCGGCGGTCCGGGCTCTGATTCAGATAGTAATCCGTTTGAAAGCGGTTCTGATAACTCAGAGTCTAACACCGAATCAGGTTCCGACAACCTATTTGAAGGCGGATTCCCTGGTGGCGGACCAAACGGCAACAGCGGCTCCGATTCCGGCAGCAATCCTTTCGGCGGTGGTCCGGGCGGCAATGATGGTGGTCCTTCTAACTTCGAAGGATTCGGCGCCCAGAGCACAATATCTGCAACAAATTACATATATCTTGGTGCATGCGTACTTGTGCTGATTGCAGCTTATGTTTTCGCAAAACTTTATAAGCAGAAACACTAATTATCCATATAATGATAAAGGGATGACACAAAATCGTGCCATCCCTCATTTTTTGTGATTATTTACGGTTACTATTCACAGTTTATATAGAATCACACCCTCGCTCCAGCAAAGGAGCCTTAAGCGACTCGCAATGAGTTTTTTTCGCCTTGCGAGTCGATTAAGGCTCCTTTGCTGGAGCGCAGTAGATGATACCTAAACTGTGAATAGTAACTATTTACGCAAAAATGTTATATACTAAAAGCATGAACTGATATATAATGGAAACGTTTCCGGAATTATTTCTGCGGCAAGGAGGTTCATTATGCCAAACTGGTTAAAAGACGCTGTTTTTTATGAAATCTACCCACAAACCTTTAAGGACACCAATTGTGACGGAATCGGTGACCTTAACGGAATCATTGAAAAGCTGGATTATATAAAGGATCTGGGCTGTAATGCCCTCTGGATCAATCCCTGCTATGACTCCCCATTTAAAGATGCGGGCTATGACGTAAGGGATTACAAAAAAGTTGCTCCAAGATATGGTACAAACGAAGACCTTTACAGATTGTTCGGAGAAGCCCACAACCGTGGCATTCATGTACTGCTGGATCTTGTTCCGGGACATACTTCCGAAGAGCATGCCTGGTTTCAGGAGAGTAAAAAGGCAGAGAAAAACGAGTACTCAGACCGCTATGTTTGGACCAATTGCTGGATTCAGGGCGTCGCGGGGCATCCCTATATCGGCGGTGAGGCTGAAAGAGACGGCTGCTACATGCTTAACTTTTTCAAGTGCCAGCCTGCTCTTAACTACGGCTTTTTAAACCGCACAGAATCCTGGCAGCTTGCTCCTGATGATCCTGCCTGCATCGCCACAAGAGAAGCTCTTAAGGATGTAATGCGCTTCTGGCTTGACCGTGGCTGTGATGGCTTCCGCGTTGATATGGCTGATTCCCTTGTTAAAGAGGATGACGAGAACAAATCTGCTACAGGTGCTATCTGGAAAAATATCAGAGAAATGCTGGATAAAGACTACCCTGAGGCAGCCCTTGTTTCTGAGTGGAGCAATCCTCATCAGTCCCTAAAGAGTGGTTTCCACGCCGACTTTTATCTTGATCACCACGGAAATGGCTACAACACTCTTATCCGTGATAATGAGACTCCCGGCGGAGATCACAGTTTTCTTAAGAAAGACGGAAACGGCGACATTATGCGTTTCCTTTTGGATTACCTGCCAAAATACGATAACACCCATAAGGATGGGTACATAAGCTTTATTACCTGCAATCATGACACTCCAAGAGCCCGCAGGACTCTTGACTATGATGAGCTCAAGATTGCCTGGGCATTGTTCCTTACCCTTCCCGGCGTACCATTTATCTATTACGGTGATGAGATTGGCATGAGATATCTTGATATTCCTACCAAGGAGGGCGGCTATACCAGAACAGGCTCCAGAACTCCAATGCAGTGGGACAGCTCCAAAAACCATGGTTTCTCAGATGCAGACCCTGATATCCTCTATCTTCCACAGGATCCTTCAGAGGATGCTCCGACTGTAGAAGCTCAGGAAAAAGACCCTGCATCCCTTCTTAACGTTACAAAGGAGCTTATCGCACTAAGGCACAAATATACCGACCTTCAGGCCGATGGTTCTTTTGACGTAATATATGCAGAAAAAGAGCAGTTCCCATTTATCTACAAACGTGGAAACCTGCTCATTGCCATCAATCCTTCCGATAGCAAGGCCAGTGCTGCCCTTACGGAAGAAGCATATATCGATAAAGATGATAAAAAATCAACTAAGCTGACACCGGTTTATTCAATCGGTGAATTCAAGCAGGAAGACAACACCTTGAAGTTGCAGGCACAGTCCTTTGTAGTTCTTTCACTGGTTTAAAACAAAAGTGGCTGGGTGGAACGAGGGGACGGGTATTGTCGTTCCACATAAAAAGTGGAACGAAAGAACCGTCCCCTCGTTCCACCTCTAACCTCTAATTTAATCTGAACGTCTGCGCCTGTCCTGACCATCTCTTCGGTCACCGCCGCTACGTCTGTCAATGCCGGCACGCTGGTAGTATGCTCGCTTGTCGGCATACATTCTTTCATCAGCAACTTTCTCTATCGCTGTTATATTAGGCACTTCAGCATCTTCTACCTTAGCGAATCCAACTGATAAATGAAGTTCCTTAACGGTTTTGCCGTGCCAGCCGGAGATCTTTTTCTGTATACTCTCAAAAATCTGTTCCGGATTATCAGTAAATACCATAGCCTGGAATTCATCCCCGCCCATACGGTAGACCTTACCTTTGTTGCCTATGGCTGAAACAAGACATTCAGCAGCTCCCTTGATCAGTTCGTCGCCTGCTGCATGACCCATGGTGTCATTGACCCCCTTAAGTCCATTGACATCTGCAGAGAAGATAACAAGATTTGGAGGAATCATCTTTCCGTTAAAGTCAGCCACATCTTCATCATAGCAGCGTCTGTTATAGAGTCTTGTGAGCTCATCGGTTCTTGATATCCTGATAAGATGTTCTTCTCTTCTCTTTTCCTCATCAATATTTGAAACCGTATAGATTACCATGTTGGGGATACCGTCATTGGCCTTATCAACGGCAATGTACTGAGCCCGGAACCATCCGCTTATGGCATCAACAAACTCTGATGAGATAACCTTTCTATTGGCAAGTCTTGACCTTACAGTTGAAATGTTGGTGAATTCCAAAAACTTATCCCGCTGATCAGGCATAATTGTCTCATTAAGCTTTCGATTCAGGTTGGTATGGGTCTGAGTAACCGGATCTATGCCCCTTTGGATCCTGTTCCTGTCTCTAAGAGACATCTCTGTATTGGCGGAAAAATTTAGCAGGTTTACATAATCATAGATATCTGCCATGGAATCCAGAATATCCATTTTTTCCTGCGTTTCCTTTATCTGATCAGTAATCTGGTTATTTCGCTCGATAAGATCCTTAAAATGGCTGATGGAGTGTTTCCCCAAAAGAATACCGGCAAGCATCATAATGCTGGCTTCAATGGTAAATCCCCATATTCTGCTCCAGAAAAAGTCAGAGGGAACACTGTAGTTGGATCTCGTCTGGATAAAGTAAGGAGCTGTAATATAGGTAGCAATTACCATGGTGAAATAATTTACTACCAATGCCACAAAATATATCCATCTGTTGCAAAACAGGATACTAAGAAGTGGAACACAAAACCAAATAAGACTGATATAAAGATGATTGATTGAAAGATATACCAATATCGAGTCGATTGAGATTAAGGCAAACAAGCCAACTAAGACAGAATATCGGAATTTTACAAAAAGAACTGTATGTATAATTGCAAAAACAATAACCACCACGGAAATGTCCATGCAATCATAATAGGTTATATCATTAAATAACCCGATCAGGATTCCCAAAGCTATGGCAGGCCCTGCAAGCACACTTGCCCACATTATCAGATTGAGGTAACCATTTACCTTCGCTTTATTGTCTTTAATAAACTCTTCGTAGCTGTAAATTTCACCGTTAACAAAAGGCATGAATACCTCCATTTCTGCCAGAACATTTAACGAAGTAGTTCAGACTATTCCAAGTATAAGAGAGTAATTGTCAAAACATTTCCGATTTTTTCACCATTTTAATTATACGACTTTTTTTAGAAAATTTCGCCTATTTTTTGCCTTTTTTCCCCATATTTAACTTTTTTAATCAATCAGAGTATAAATTCCAGATCGTTCTGATCATTTCCAGGCCCACTTTCCGCCATAAGTATTGCCGTAACAACTGCGTTCCCGATGCTGGCTGAAAGAGCGATAGCCCTGTTTATCGTCTCCTCGGAAAAAAGCTTTTCATACCCTATAAGCCTCTTTAAGACATCGATAACGTCCTCCTCTGCACCGGATTTTGCAGCCTTTTTTACCAGACGTTCCAAAACCTTATCTCCATTGTCGCTCAGGTATTTCTCATAGCCAAGCCTATATCTATCTTCCAGCTCCACAGGGTAAAGGAGTCTTCCGATTGCAATATCCTCAGCTATTTCTCCCCCGTCTATAACAGCCTTTGTAAAAAGAGAGTCGTACTGTCTGTAGTCAATCCTGCGCCTGTCCACACATTCTCTGAAGGCATACCCGGAACCGGCTATAGTAAACTGTATTGTTCGTGCCATGGTATTTTCATTAAAGTCATAAACATACTCCGGAAATGTCAGACAGGAAGTTTTCCCCTGTGCTGTCGCATTTTCGTTTCCGGCAGATGAATCGATACCAGCCTCACGAAATTGAATCAGAAATCGCAAGGTCTTATCATTATCTGCCAAAAAGTTCCTGATAACCTCATACCAGCTGTTATTGACCGTAATCTCAACTTCCTCAAGGCTATCACACTGCCTGCAGACTCCGTCATAATAATCATCTATACTGTCAAAAAGAGTGATCTTCTTAAGATTCCTGCAGTTGTGGAAAGCAAAACCATAGATTGTTTTTACGGATTCCGGAAGGGTCACCGTCACTAAGTCCTCTCTTCCGGAAAAGGCGTGATTCCCAATAGCTTCCACAGGAGTTTCCTCGATAATATCAGGAACTACAAGATTGGATACTTTCCCCTCGAAACCTGTTATCATCACAAAGGAATGTCCATCTTTTTTTGATTCTGCAAATTCGTATTTAATAGGCATATATTATGCTTATTCCTCACATTTTATTCTGATTGTTATTTTTCCTTAGAATTATACTCTTAATACTAGACTTATTGTACTGTTTGAATTACAATTCACAGCAGGAATAATTGTTTTTTCGAGGAACCACAGATGTTTGATACCGTTTCATTATACAAATGTACTTCATACGATTACGATATAGTTTATGAAGCTTTGGATGGTGCTCTTTCGGATATTGATGGTCTTTCTTTTGTTAAGCCCGGAATGACAGTGGGATTAAAGACTAACCTTGTTGCTGCCATGGCTCCGGAAAAGGCCGGAACGACTCACCCTATTCTGTTAAAGGCATTATGTCAGAAGCTTCTTGCACGTGGCGCAAAAGTCGTCATCGGCGACAGTCCCGGAGGCATCTATACATCTGCTTTTGTAAAAAATATCTATAAAGGCTGTGGTCTTACCGGCATGGTTGAAGAGCTTAGCAATGCTTCAATTAAGCTCAACGATGACTTCTCGGTAAAAGAAGCCACTTTCAATGGTAAATCACTAAAAAACTTCTTCTATACCGGATGGCTCGACAATGTGGATGCCATCATAAATGTATCCAAGCTTAAATCCCATGCAATGATGGGCATGAGCTGCGCCGTTAAAAACATGTTCGGAACTGTTCCTGGTGCCACAAAGCCGGAATATCACATGCGCTTTTCGGAAGAAATGGCTTTTGCAAATGTCATGGTAGACCTCAATGAGTACTTTAAGCCTGTTCTATACGTGGTTGACGCCATAGACGGTATGGAGGGCAATGGCCCAACTGCCGGGGAAAAGAGGCATATCGGTGCCATCCTTGCTTCCAAAAAGCCCTATGCTCTTGATATGGTCTGCGCAGATATCATAAACATGGGAATAAGTGATTGCCAGACACTTAAAGCTGCTTACGAAAGGAAGCTCGGCCCCAAAACCGTATCAGAGGTAACTGTAGTAGGAAATACTTCTCCAGACCTTCTGAGAGTTCATGATTTCAAAAGAGCTACTTCACATCAGAGCATAACCTTTGAGGGCGGAGGTTTTCTTAACACAGTAAAATCGGTGCTTGTAAAAGCAGTATATATCACCAAGCCAATCCTTAATGAGTCTGAATGTATCGGCTGCAAAAAATGCTATGAAGCCTGTCCTGCAAAGGCAATTACCATGGCCAAGTTATCAGCCGGCTCTAAAGACCAACGCAAGGCGCAGCTGATTCCAAAGATAGACAGGAAAAAATGCATAAAATGCTTCTGCTGTCAGGAATTCTGTCCTAAGGGTGCCATGAAGGTATATGAAAACCCAATGGCTAAACTTGTTCATAAAATATATAGAGGGCGATGAAGATTATCTTCACCGCCCTTGGTTTTTTCTTGGTTTTATTTAGTCATTATAGTGATTGCCTTGTTGATCACACTGATCTCCGTAAGTTTTGATGCACCTCCAAACTCCCCATCTATGGTCCATTCGATCTCATTCTCAGAAATAAACGTAGCCTTTTTTACCTGCCTGTAGGTTATATAAGGATTATCCGGGGTCTTGGTGGCAAGTGAAGAAACAATGGCATTAAACTCAGCCAAGTTTTTTGGCGCACGGACTAAGATAAGTTCCATCTGACCATCGTCCTGCTTTATTTCCTCGTCATCAAAAAGAGGCATTCCCGCCACAGAGGCGGAATTGCTCACAGCTCCAAACACATAGTCCCCCTCTTCTTCAATACCATCTGCGACAATCCTCAGATGACTGCTGTAACCGATATTCTGAGGAAGCTCAGCAATTGCACTTATTATATATGCAGCATAGCCAAGGACATTTTTCAGTTCCTGATCCGTTGCATAGCTGACCTTGGAAAATGCTCCGAAAGCTGCCACATAGTTAAAGAACTTGTCATTCATTTTACCAACATCATAGGCAAAAGGCTTTCCTTCAACAGCCAGATCAATTGCTCTGGCTCTTATGCTGGGTATTCCCAACCCCTTTGCAAAATCATTGGTGCTTCCCGCAGGAACATAGGCCAAAACAGGCTTATGCTCCATCTTCATGATACAACTCATCACATGATTCAGAGTCCCGTCACCGCCACTGCAAAGGATCAAGGAAATCTCTCCCTCATACCTGCCGATAATTCCTTCCGATGTCAGCTCTGTTCCCGGAATTATTGGATATATTATGGGCTCATAGCCGGCCTCTGCAAGCCTTGTAGCAATGTTTAAGGTATCAGTTCCTGCTTTTCCTGTTCCTGCTGATTTGTTTATAAGAACCAGTGCCTTTTTCCTGTCTGTCATCGTTATTTTATCTCCCACCTCTAAAAGATATTTTTATGATGTAAGATTCAAAAGGTCATTTTCTTATTTCTTACGTACATACGTCCTGTACGTGTAAGTGATATCAAAATACACCTGTTCTTCACTCTCATCTGCAAGCTCCCATTCGGGATTCTTATCAAGATTTGGAAAATATGAATCTGCCTGATACTCTTTATCAATGAAGGTGACAATGGCTGTATCACAAAGATCAAGGAACTCTTTGTACACAGACGCTCCGCCTATAATATACACTTCATTTGTATCAAGGTCTGACACCAGGTCCAGAAGCTCCTGTCTGCTGTGAACCACGGCTGCATCCTTAACCCTGTATTCCTTTTGGGTTGAAAGAATAATATTGTTTCTCTTTGGAAGAACCACCTGTTGTGGAAATGTCTCCAGGGTTTTTCTTCCATACACTATCGTCTTCCCGATAGTCTCATTTCTGAAATTCTTCTGGTCCGCAGGAATACTAACAAGGAGCTGTCCCCTGTTTCCTATGGCCCAGTTACTGTCTACGGCTACTATGGCTTTCATTTTTCTCCTCTTCTTTATGTATTCGCGATATACGCATGTCTCCGCTTCGCTTTCGACATGCTACGTACATTCGGTCCTATCATAAATGCAATCTCTCATGCAAGCATGAGATTGCATTTACTCAGTCCCTATATCGCTCAGATGGCTATCGGTATATCTTTAATCTGCTCTCCTGCTACTTCGTAGCCCTCGAGAGATACGTCATTTCTCGTGAACTCGTAGAAATCCTTAACATCGGGATTTAAGTGGAACTTAGGTGCAGGAAGAGGCTTTCTCTCAATGAGCTCCTTTACAAGCGGAACGTGTCTGTCATATATGTGGGCATCCGCTATGACATGCACCAGTTCTCCTACATTCATGTCGCAGACCTGTGCAAGCATATGAACGAGAACTGCATACTGCACAACATTCCAGTTATTGGCAGCCAGGACATCCTGTGAACGCTGGTTTAAAACCGCATTAAGTGTAAGCCTGTCCTCCCCCTTCTTTTGAGTAACATTGTAGGTTACGCTGTAAGCGCAGGGGTAAAGATGCATCTCATGCAAATCTGAAAACACATAAGTATTTGTCATGATACGCCTTGAGAAAGGGTTGTTCTTGAGGTCATAAATAACCCTGTCCATCTGGTCGAACTCGCCCTCTTTGTAGATGCTCTTCTGACCAATCTGATATCCATAGGCTTTTCCGATGGATCCGGTCTCATCTGCCCACTCATCCCAGATGTGGCTGTTGAGATCATGGATGTTGTTGCTCTTTTTCTGATAAATCCACAGAATCTCGTCTGTGGCACTCTTTAGAGCAGTCTTTCTAAGGGTCATAATTGGAAATTCCTTGGAAAGATCATATCTGTTTACTACTCCGAATTTCTTTATGGTGTAAGCTGGTGTTCCGTCCGGCCAGTGGGGCCTTACCTTCTCCCCTTCAGTAGATGTACCGTTTTCCAGTATATCTTTGCACATATCAATAAATATGTCGTCGACCCTTGCCATACCTTCCTCCTAAAATGATTTACTTTTCTGCAAGCAGAACACTGCATGTGCTTGCTTATTCATTTTTCGCGATATGCGCATGTCTCCGCTTCGCTTTCGACATGCTACGTCCCTCACGCTGTGGGAGTATCACTAAACTCGTTCCTCGTTAAGTGATACTGGCCTCGGAACTCGAACCACTCACTATGTTCGTGGTTCTTTATTCCTCAGGTCCATTGCGTCTTCAAATACATGCAGCGTTTTCTGCAAGCAGAACACTGCATGTGCTTGAAGACGCTTATCTGCTCCATTTGTCACACAGTGCTATAATCTGATCTGCGAATTTTGCCTTGTCCTTGTTGGTCATTCCGTCGCTCTTTGCTATGATGCCCATAAGTCTTGCACCTGCTGCCTTGAGCCTTGCATAGACATCTGAAACAAGCGTTGATTCCTTTCTCTTAACCGGAATCGGAATTCCCTCTTTAACAATACTACCTGATATTATATCAAATTCTGTGCCGCTGTACGGAGCATATGCATCATAACCGTACTCTTCTGAAAGGCACTTGGCAAAAGACATACATACACTGTCTTCTCCATGAACAACAAAAACTTTCTTGGGCCTTTTTACATTAAAGCCATTTATCCACTCAATGAGCCCATTTTTATCAGCGTGACCTGACAGACCTTCCAGCTTGCAGATATCCGCCTTTATGTCTATTGTCTCTCCAAATAACTTAATCTGCTGAGCCCCGTCTACGATGGCGCGGCCTGTGGTTCCCACAGACTGATAACCTACAAACAGAATGGTACATTCCTCTCTCCAGAGATTATGCTTTAGATGGTGCCTTATTCTGCCGGCTTCGCACATACCTGACGCAGATATTATTACCTTCGGCTCCGGGTCCTCGTTGATTGCTCTTGATTCGTCTGTCGTGATGGCCAGATTAAGTCCCGGAAAGGTAATAGGATTTATCCTCTTCTTCACCAGTTCCATGGCCTCTTCATCGTAGCAGTCATACTGATTGTCCTCAAAGATCTGTGTTGCATCCACCGCCAGTGGACTATCCACGAACACAGGAAAATTTGGATAACTCTTTACCAGTCCATCTTTTTTGATTTTTCTGATAAAGTAAAGAATTTCCTGAGTTCTTCCAACAGCAAAGGATGGGATTACAACATTTCCGCCTCTGGCGAAGGTCCTGTCAAGAATCTGTGCCAGATCTTTTACATAGTCAGGCCTTTCTGTAGAATGAAGCCTGTCGCCGTAGGTGGACTCCATGATAACGTAGTCCGCTTCCGAAGTCATCTGCGGATCTCTTATCAGGGGCTGTTCCTTGTTTCCAATATCACCGGAAAAGACAAGCTTTCTCGTGACATTCTTTTCCGTAAGCCACACTTCTATACTGGATGAACCAAGAAGATGTCCGATGTCAGTAAAACGGATCTTAATGCCTTCGCAGACTTCTATCTCCTTGTTGTAATCACAGGGGACAAAGGTCTTTATTGTCTTTTCTGCATCCTCTATGGTGTAGGATGGCTCCATATGAGCGATATCCTGACTTCTTTTGGCCTTTCTGTTTCTCCACTCTGCTTCCTGCATCTGAATATGTGCACAATCTCTGAGCATTATGTTACACAGATCTGCTGTAGCATCTGTGGAAAAGATCTTTCCTCTAAAGCCTTTCGCATATAGAAGTGGAAGGTTGCCTGAATGGTCCACGTGGGCATGGGTAAGAAATACATAGTCTATCTCAGGAGCGGATACAGGAAGCGGAGCATTTTCAAAATAGTCTTTACCCTGTTCCATTCCATAGTCCACCAGAATCTTCTTGTCACAGGCTTCTATGTAATGACAGCTGCCGGTAACCTCATGGTCAGCTCCGATAAATATAAGCTTCATATGTGCCTCCTTTTATCTTTACTGTTACTATTAATGATACCACAAATCATCTCCACTTATTTATGTCGTCTTTTTCTATGATGACCATCAGAAGATCTTCCTCTTTAAGTTTGTGTGAAGGATCCACATATCCCCAGTTTCCATCCTGTTTCTTTATAGCAGCAACGTTCATGTTATATTTTTTCCTGAGGTTCAGTTCAATAAAGTTATGGCCTATCCATGAGCTCTTTGGAAGCATCTCTATCATACAGAGATTATTATCTATTTCGAAATAATCATGAATATGCTGTGAAGCAAGGATTCTTGCGGAACGCACTCCACCCTCCCTCTCGGGATCAATGATCTTGTCTGCCCCGACTCTTTTGAGGATTGCCTTCATTCTCGGTGATGATGCCTTGGCTACCACTATGCCTACGCCCTTTTCCTTGGCGATGGTGACGCACATTATGCTGGCGGCTATATTTCCCCCCATACAGATAATGACAATGTCCATGTTCTGAAGTCCCAGAGCTTCAACCTCGTCCTCATTGCTAAGATCTGCGCAGACTGCTGAAGTTACCTTTGGCGCCATATCCCTGATGATCCTCTCATCCATATCCGCAACAAGTACATCCTCCCCTAGGCTATATAGGGTTTCCGCAAGACTGCATCCATATTTTCCAAGTCCCAGGACTGCAACTGATTTTTTTACACTCTTCATAATGTCTTTTCCTCTTTATCCAACGTAGAATACGCCTTCTGAATATTTTATCTTATTGGAATCCGCACTGTTCCTTGAGAAAAGAGCCACAAGGGAAATGGGGCCAATTCTCCCAAGATACATGGCTGCGATTATGGTAATCCTGCCAAGAGCTCCGAGAGAAGACGTAAGTCCCCTTGAAAGTCCCACAGTTCCACAGGCGCTGACCACTTCATACAAAGCATCCTCCATTGGAACAGGATTGACCACAAGCAAGATTATCGTCAAAAGAATCACCGCCCCCGCACTTACAAATACGATTGCAGAAGCCTTTCTCATGGACTCTTCCGAAACACGATGACTGAAGATAACCTTATCATCCTGATTTTTGAGATAAGATCTCACATTCAAGATCAGTAGGAAAAAAGTAGTAGTCTTTATTCCACCGGCTGTTCCGATAGGAGATCCTCCTATAAACATAAAAGCGTAGGCAACAATACAGGAAGCCTTTGTCATATTCTCCTGGGGAAAAGTAGTAAATCCGGCAGTTCTTAGGGTTACGGATTCAAAAAAGCTGTTGACAAGCTTGCCTCCAAAGCTCATACCTCCGATTGTTCCGGGATTGTTATATTCAAGAATAAAAAAGAAAAGCGTACCGCTAAGAAGCAAAAACAGTGTAAAGCTAAGAACAAGTTTAGTATGCTCCGACAGCCTTTTTATCACATTTGAAGGAAGAAATCTCTTATGAACGCCCTCTTTTACCCTCTCCATCACGTCAAACCACACAACAAATCCGATACCGCCAAGTATGATCAAAGTGGTTGTCACTGTCATAACTATCGGATTATCGCTGTAGTTCCCAAGACTGTTATTTCCAAGGACATCCATTCCTGCATTGCAGAATGCGGAAACAGAGTTAAATATGGCACTCCACAGTCCCTTTTTTACCCCAAACTCAGGTATAAAAACAAAGGAATAAAGGATAGCACCAATTCCCTCAACAAGAAAGGTTCCCTTGAGAACCTTCACTAAAAAATCCAGTATCTTATTGTTGGTGTTCAGATTGAAGGCATCCCTCAGGAGCATTCTGTCCGTAAGGGAAAATTTCCTGCGGGTAAGAAGCATTATTGTGAAGGCTATGGCTATCATTCCAAGCCCGCCAATCTGAATCAGGATCAGGATTACAATCTGTCCGAACAAGCTCCAGTGAGCATAGGTATCAACCACCACCAGTCCAGTAACACAAATGGAGGTTGTTGCTGTAAACAGTGCCGTCAAAAAATCTGTGCCTGCGCCTCCGGCAGAAGAAACAGGCAGCATCAAAATCAGTGTTCCCATCAAGATAGCTATAAAAAAGCTTGCCGGAATTATCTGAACAGGAGACATTCTTATTTTCTTTAAGATATTATTTCTTTCTTTTTCCATTTTCCTCTTATTTGGGTATTACCGAAAAATCATTAGCCTTAGATAATTATACAAGACCCCAAAGTAGCCCTCAATCTGTATTTTCTTTTGATCGGAAAAATTTATCGTTCCTTGCTCAAAGCACGTTTCTTTGGTAAAATATATGTGGTATGCTATTTTTTGAAGGAGATTTTGACCATGTTTAAAAGAATATATAGTAAAAAAGCTCTGGCAGCTGCTTTGTGTTCAGTAATGCTAATGTCAGTTGCAGCCTGCGGAGCATCAGAGGAGGCTTCAGAAGCCGAATCATCTTCAAGTTCTATTTTTGAGAGCATCTCAGAAACTGCCCCTGTAGAGACACCGGCAGAAGAAACCGAGACTCCCGCTGAAGAGGTTACAGTCAGCAATGAACCCTATGTCCTTCCGGAGGGAATGTACTTCAGTGAGCTCACCGGAGAACCTATAAGCGAGGCAATTAGGGATCAGCGTCCTATCGCTGTAATGGTTGATAACGAGAAGACTGCGCTTCCTCACTACGGTACTTCTGAGGCTGATGTTGTCTATGAGCTCATGAACAGCACAAAAAATGACAGGATCACAAGACTTATGTGTATCGTCAAGGACTGGGGCAGCATTGAGCAGCTGGGAAGTATACGAAGCACACGTCCCACCAACATTCTTCTTGCTGCAGAATGGAATGCGGTTCTTTGTCACGACGGTGGTCCTCTCTACAATGACCAGTATTTTGCCCGCGAATGGTCAGCTCATTTCTCAGGCACTTTCTCCCGTATCAACAACGGTAAGGCCAGAGAATTCACAGAGTATATTGTAAGCGGTGATCTGGACAGCAATTTTAGCAACTATTCAGGTAAGGCCGGCTATGAGACAACCTACAACCAGTACGCCAATGAAGGTAGCCACTTCAAATTTGTAGAATATGGAACCGAGTTTAAGCTTAGTGACAGATATTCCAAAACATATACCGCAAACATAGCAGCTCTTCCATTCACTCACAATATGTCTCAGCTTGTATATAATAGTGAGACCGGGGAATATGAATACTATGAGTACGATGACCGTCACGAGGATGCCGAGGACGGCGCACCACTTAGTTTCAAGAATGTTATTCTCCAGAAATGTACTTTCACTCAGCTTGATGATAACGGTTATCTTATTTATAACTGTATCGATCCCGGCAATAACGGCTGGTACCTCACAAATGGTGAGGCCAAGGATATCGCCTGGAACAAGCTTACAGAGACAGGTAAGACTGTATACTACGATGAAAACGGCTCAGAGCTTGAGATCAATACAGGCAAGACATACATTGCTCTTATCCCTGCAGATTCCTGGGATCTGGTAACTTTCCAGTAAATAGATATCGAAATACCTCATGCCATCAATTGCATGAGGTATTTTTTTGTAATAAAATTTTGTTATGAATGATAATACGTTTAAAGGATAAATCAGGACATGCTGGAAAAATTACAGAAAATAGATGGACACACCTTAAAGCTAATAGCCTGCCTCTCGATGCTCATCGATCATATAGCTGCGGGAGTGATACTTCACGTTGTACGTGCCGGAATATATCCCCAGGCCGTTTCCTTTGAAACACTAAATACAATTTATCAGTGGATGAGGTACATTGGCAGGTCCGCCTTTCCCATCTTTTCTTTTCTCCTGGTAGAAGGTTTTTTCTATACAAAAAGCAGGCTCCGTTACGCCACAAGCCTGCTTATCTTTGCTTTTATTTCAGAAATCCCATATGATGTTCTGTTCCACTCAGAGACAGAGCTTTTAAACATAAATGTGTTTGAAGTCATTGCTGCTAACAAGGATCTGTATTCGGAGCAGAGCAATGTTTACTTCACTCTTTTATTCGGCCTTCTGACGATATGGGGTATCGACAGATGCGCCCGCTTCCTTAGGGAAAAGCAGCTTTCTTTTTACTTAAATCTGATTCCGCTTGTCGCACTTACCTCAGCCAGCTGCTATGTGAGTGTCCTAATGAATTCAGATTACGATTACCACGGAATACTACTGATCGTTATTTTTTATCTTTTAAGAAACTACTCATACCTGAACCTTTTAGGCGGCTATATATGGATTTCTTCCTTCTCCATCGAATATGCATCATTCCCGGGATTCTTGCTAATGGCTCTCTACAACCATAAGCGCGGAAAAAACATCGGCAATTTCAAATACCTGTTCTATTTCTTCTATCCTCTGCACATGATCATCCTGTTTATCTTCAGGTGCCTTGTGTACGGATAAGCTTGTTATGGACGGGCAAGTACACTTGCCATTGCCTCCTGGGCACCGACTATATCCGTTGTTGAAATGGTATAGTCCTGAATAATGCATGTATCAAATGCAATCACATTATCATCCACTGCTTTGACAGTCTTGTAATCGTGATATCCATTCTCTTTGCTACCTGTGAGGATATAGACCACATCGCCTGCCTTGACATTAAGAGAGACCCTTACAGAAGCCTCCTTAGTCAAAATAGCTCTATTACTGAATTTCAGTTCATATGTACCTGGATAATAAGCATCCTGTGCCTTAGTCACTGTTCCGCTGATTGGAAGAACCGATTCATCACTTACAACGGTAACTCTCTGTGTCAATCTGGTGCTGCTTGATGCTCCGGAATTACCAGTCAGCTCCTTTGATGTGTAATTGCCAACACCAATGGAGTCATCCTTAAACCCCAAAAAGCCCATCAGAGTATTCTCTGCGTCATGATATATCTCTTTATCTACCGACATCCTGACGTTACCGTTTCTCTTAAAGTATCCCATCGATACCAAAAACAGCGAACAAATAGTTAATGCAGCGACAAGGGACAGCGCTGCCATCTTTCTTGTCTTCGTCATAATAAATCACCCTACAAAAATCATCTTCACAAATTATACCCAAGTTTATCACACTTTGGACACAATTTCCAACGATTTTCAAAAAAAAGTTTATACTTTTTTAATAATTATAACCTCTTTTCCATGTCTTAGGCTTCATAATGACAAATATCGGCAAAAGCTCCAGTCTTCCGGCCAGCATGTCGAACATCAACACGATCTTGGATAAATATGAGAATTCGGAATAATTACCTATAGGTCCAACCATTCCAAGTCCCGGGCCGATATTGTTAAGCGTTGCAACAACTGAAGTAACTGTAGTCTGGAAATCAAAATTATCCAGTGAAACCACCAAAGTAGACACTATGAAGGTTATCACATATATTCCAAGGTAAGCAGTAACTGATTTAACGGTGGTTCCGCTGACTGAATGTCCATCCATATAGACTCTCTTTATAGCCTTTGGATGAACCATGAAATTAAGCTCATTCCTGGCATTCCTGATTATAATAAGCGCTCTGGAAACCTTAAATCCGCCTCCGGTAGAACCTGCACAAGCTCCGATAAGAGACAGATTCACCAGTATGAGTTTACTCAGCATAGGCCATTCATCAAAATTCAGGGTACCAAATCCCGTGGTCGTCATAATTGATACTACAGAAAAGAGAGAATGGTGGAATGCCATCTTTAGATCAGTAAGCACTCCGGCCCTGTATATATTCACTGTGACAATTCCCGCTGCCAAAAGAATGATACCAAAGTAGTACTTCACTTCATCAATAGCAAAAGCTTCTTTGGGCTTTCTGCGAAGCAGGAAATAATACACTGTAAAGTTCACACCGCAAAGCATCATGAATACAATAATAATGGCCTGGCTGAGAGTAGAGTAATCTCCCATTCCGGTATCTCTTACGGCAAACCCTCCTGTTCCAACCGTGGAAAAAGAGATGGTGATAGCATCATAAAGCGGAAGACCGGAAATAAAGAGACATATTGTCTCTATGATTGTGATTCCCAGATAAATGCTGTAAAGGATCTTCGCTGTATCTTTTACCTTTGGAACAATCTTACCAACTACGGGTCCCGGGCTCTCTGCCCTCATAAGGTGTATGCTGTATCCATCCGCCATGGGAACTACTGCAAGAAGGAATACAAGAACTCCCATACCACCAATCCAGTGAGTAAAGGTTCTCCAGAACTGCACACTTTTTTCCATAAAATCAACAGTTGTGAGTATGCTGCCTCCGGTTGTTGTAAAACCGGAAACCGTCTCAAACATCGCATCAATATAATTTGGGATGGTGCCTGTGATCACGAATGGAATGGCACCGATAGCACTCATTATAAGCCACGCCACAGCTGTGATGGTAAATCCCTCTTTTGCATAGATTACTTTATTCTCCGGCTTTTTAAGAGAGCCAAGAATTCCCACAATATTAGTGATCACTGCCAAAAGTAAGAACGACAGTGCACTATCAAATTCCCTATAAATTAGTGCCACAATAAGTGGCAGTATCATCAGCCATCCAAGAACTCTCAGAAGCCTGAATAATACATATCTGACCATCGAGTAATTCATTTATCATTTCTCCAGTATATCACTAATATCTTTAAGTCCTGTCAGTGTGGTTACAACAATTACAGAATCTTTATCCCTAATAATGCTGTCACCACTTGGTGAAATGATCTCACCGTTGTGGTTTATGCAGGCAATAAGAGTACCTTTCTTGGTGTTAAGCTCAGAAAGCGGAATTCCAATGACGGGGCTTCCTGTCCTTACAATAAACTCAAGAGCTTCTACTCTGTCGTCATTAAGCTTGTACAAAGTCTCAATATTGCTATTCTTAGTAGCAGACATACCTCTTACAAACTGAACAATTCTGTCTGCCGTGATATTTTTGGGATAAATGATGCTTCCGATGTTCAGCGAGCCAATGATCTCGCCATAGTTCACCCTGTGGACCTTTGTGATAAGCTTGGCTTTAGGATTAATACTCTTTACGTACATTGAAAGCATGATGTTTTCTTCATCAAGATTGGTCAGGGCTACGAAAGATTCTACTCTTGTAACACCTTCCTCAAGCAGCATATCTTTATCCGTTCCATCCCCGTAGATAATAAGCGCCTGTGGAATCAGCTCTGAAAGCTCCTTGCATCTAGCAGCATCGCGCTCAAAAATGATAACCTTTATGCCAAGTGCTATCAGGTGCTGTGCAAGATAAACCGCTGTCTCACCTCCTCCTATGATCATGGTTGAATGAACCTTGGCAGCCGGAAGTCCAAGCTTTTTAAAGAAGTTTATGGTATTCTTACTGGATCCGCAGATAGTAACCTCGTCTCCCGCACGAAGAATGAAATTACCATCAGGAATGTAAACCTGATTATCTCTTGAAACAACAGAAATAAGTATCTGTTTCTTGAGATCGGGTGGAACATCCTTAAGGGCCTTGTCACAGAGTCTCGAATTCTCATCTATGATCATTTTAACAAGCTCTGCTCTTCCTCTGGCAAAAGTCTCAATCTTTGTAGCCGAAGGAAGCTTTAAAAGTCTTTCAGCCTCGTTTGCCGCCGTTTCCTCCGGATTAATAACCATAGAAAGACCAAGTTCTTCTTTTATGAAGTTAATTTCCTTCTTGTAGATAGGATTACGAACCCTTGCGATAGTATGACAGTTACCTGCCTTCTTAGCGATAAGACAGCACAAAAGATTGAGCTCATCTGAATCCGTAACGGCAATCATCAGATCAGCATTGTCTATGCCTGCATCCTTCATGATGGAATAGCTGGCACCATTTCCAACAATTCCCATAACATCATAGCTGTTTACAACATTCTGAAGTACAGCACTTTTTTCCTCTATAACAGTTATATTATGACCTTCCTTACTAAGCTGCTGCACAAGAGTCTGTCCAACATTACCGCAGCCAACAATAAGTATTTGCATAACAATCCTCCACTTATTACAAATTAACCCAAATTACATTATAATTTTTTAAAAGAAGTAAATCAATAAAAAAGCCTAAGCATCTGCATTCTGCAGTCTGCCAGGCTCATTTATCTTTTAAAAATATACCTTTTAGTTTTCGAAGATAACTTTTAAATATCTCGTTCTCGTGATATCTCTTAGATGTATTCTTGGAAAATAATCTTAAATAACAACATATCAAAATGATAAACGCTACATAATATAAAAAACTCAGAGGATCTATTATCAAGGATACTATCAGTAGTATGATTGCCAGACGTAATAAAAATCTCGTCAATTCATCAGTCCCCTGTGAACCATAGCGCCCTTCGAATAATCTGCGCAGTAACTCTCTCATCAGTTTGCTCCTACAATAAACTCCTCCGACATTGTAATTGTAGGTTTTATTACAGCTCAATTCAATTAAACGCTCATAAATAAACATTAAAAAAACGATTAATGGTCATTTGTCATCTGTTTATATTCCCATCCGCATCAATATTCACCCCCGGAGACCTGGCAGACATTTCATTTAATATTCTTATTTTTTCGGAGTCAAAGGCCTCCATTACAGTGCATCCGCTCTGAATTGCCGGAATCATCTGCAGACTTACATTTTTATTCGAATCTATTGTAGCTATCATCATGCAGGTATCCAGAGTCTTAGAATTAAAGATATAGTTTCCAAGACTGTAGACTACCGGCACATTGTTAACATAATCTATCTTCTGCAGCACATGAGGATGTGCTCCGATCACAAGGTCAGCCCCTGCAGCCGTGATTTCTTTTGCCTGATCATTCTGAAGATAGTCAAGATCACTGGTCCCTTCCGTCCCCCAATGGATAAAGACTACTACAAAAGCATCTTTTTCCTTGGCAATCCTGATTCTTTCCAATAAAGCCTTATCATCCAGACATCTGAAAACACCGGCCGATGAACCTGTTGCCTCCTTTGTATCAGGATTAGGCAGCCTCTCTATCTGAGTCGCACAGATAAAAGCAATCTTCATACCATTTTGAGTAATAAAGTAGTATGGATGAGAAGCCTCATCAATGTTCCTTCCGGCACCCATGTAGGCTACTCCCACTGCAGTCAGAGCATCAAAGGTATCAAGAAGTGCATTTTCGCCATAATCATAGGCATGGTTATTGGCAAGTCCAACGATATCGACTCCCATATCATTTAGTATCTTTGCAGTCTCAGGTTTAGCCCTGAAGGTATAGGTCTTTCCTTCCGTAGGTGTTCCTCTGTTGGAGTAGGGAAACTCATTGTTTACAACCATAATGTCTACACCATTCATTCTGGACAGAAGGCTGTTTCCCACTACTCCCTGAGCTGAGTTGCCGCTTCTTGCAAAAGCGTTTCCCACAGCATAATTCGTATCAAAAAGAATATCCCCTGCAAAACCGATAGTAACTGTATCACCATAGGTTGTTTCTATTACTCTTGTATAATCCTTGTCTTCATCAGGTATTTCAATCTCTAAAGCAGCACTTTCTTCCTGGTCTGTACTTTCCTTTTCTTCCTCTGCTGCTGTTTCAGGAATCATTTCCCATCTTGAGACATTAAGGTCTGCAATAGGCTCTCGTCCCTTTTTCTGGATATTACTGATTATCAGTAGAGCAATTATTCCTACTGACACAACTCCTATAAGAGTGAAAACAAATGCAATCACTGCTTTTTTCAAACTATCTCTCTCATTTCCCATACCTCCAAGTATATCAACATAAAAGGCATGATGCAAAGTTATTTTGAAATAAAAGAAGCGCCAAACCAAACGGTTTGACGCCTCTAAAGCTCTAGATATAAATGATCAATACTTGTTAGCTACAACCTTTACACCAGGGCCCATTGTTGTTGCAAGAGTAATGCTCTTGAGGTACTGACCCTTAACAGATGAAGGTCTAGCCTTTGTGATAGCATCCATAAGAGCGGTGAAGTTCTGCTCAAGCTGCTCCTCTGTGAAAGATGCCTTTCCAACTGGAACATGGATGATGTTAGCCTTGTCAAGTCTGTACTCAATCTTACCAGCCTTGATATCGTTGATAGCCTTTGTAACATCCATAGTAACTGTACCAGCCTTAGGGTTTGGCATAAGTCCCTTAGGTCCAAGTACCTTACCAAGACGTCCTACAACGCCCATCATATCAGGTGTTGCAACTACAACGTCGAAATCAAGCCATCCATCATTCTGGATCTTAGGAATAAGCTCCTCGCCGCCAACGTGATCTGCGCCAGCTGCCTGAGCCTCATCAAGCTTTGTTCCCTTTGCGAAAACAAGAACCTTAACTGTCTTACCTGTTCCGTTAGGAAGTACAACAGCGCCTCTGATCTGCTGATCAGCGTGACGTCCGTCGCAACCGGTTCTGATGTGAACTTCTACAGTCTCATCAAATTTTGCAGTAGCTGACTTCTTAACAAGAGCGATAGCTTCTGCAGCTTCGTACTGCTGAGTCTTATCAATAAGCTTAGCAGCTTCTACGTATTTCTTTCCGTGTTTCATCTCTCATCCTCCATCAGTCTTCTACTACGATACCCATACTACGTGCTGTACCAGCGATCATGCTCATAGCACCCTCGATGTCAACAGCGTTAAGGTCTGGCATCTTTGTCTCTGCAATCTTTCTAATGTCTTCCTTAGAAACAGTTGCAACCTTAGTCTTGTTAGGAACTCCTGATCCCTTCTGGATCTTAGCTGCCTTCTTAAGAAGAACTGCTGCAGGTGGAGTCTTTGTGATGAATGTGAAACTTCTGTCTGCATAAACAGTGATAACAACAGG